>JARRKF010000232.1:0-10164 GCA_037388405.1 Ignavibacteriaceae bacterium
GAGCGCTTATCCCAAAATGCAAGATGCCGGTCTGTGATATTTCCCTCATTGTCACCGTACCCGGTTTTTACTGCGCTCATTAAGAAGCTGTTTCTAAATGTTACATCACCGATTTTCATAATAATAACTCTTTATCTTTTAAATTAGATACAAAGAATACTATATAGTTTCTTATATATACATTTGCTATACATAATAAAGGTTTTTTGTTGGCATCAGAATTAAGCTAGTCATCTTAAATATTCATTTATGTTTAGATCTTAAGTGCTTGGAATATAATTACTTAACCAAGCGGTTCAATTATTTTCTGTAATCTTGTCCCATTTATTATTTCTGATTTATTCATATCGAACAAAGCACATTTTTGTTTACCTGAAGCAGCGAGCTTTCTGTTCAATCTGATTTCTGATTTTAATGTAATGATACCGTGATTGTAACATTCTATATACATAACTCCGGATGGCTTATCAAAAATTTTCAAAAACTTTTTATAAAAAATCTCGGTTGAAACAACTACTGGGTATATGTTATTTGAGAGAAGTTTCGGAAGCATAAAATGTTCATTAAATAATTTAATGCGCAGGTCTTCAAACCATTTTATAAAGACACTGTTATTAACATGTCCAGCAATATCTATGTCATAAGTTTTGATCTGTGGATTTAATTTCACATATAATTGATTCATATTATTACAACATCCTGTAGGAATTCATTTCTTCAATAATTTGCTGTTTTCGTAATAACTCTGCTCTCGTTTCTCTACGAAAAGGGTTA
This sequence comes from Ignavibacteriaceae bacterium, assembly GCA_037388405.1. Classification (GTDB taxonomy): domain Bacteria; phylum Bacteroidota; class Ignavibacteria; order Ignavibacteriales; family Ignavibacteriaceae; genus IGN2. The sequence goes on from JARRKF010000232.1 coordinate 775, forward strand.
GTAACTATAGCTTCATCAACCGGGCATAAACTTTTGCACTTGGGTTCATTATAAATTCCGACACATTCAGTACATAAATCAGAATTGATTTCATAAATAGCCTGACCGGCTCTTATTGCATTATTGGGACACACTTCCAAACAGGCGCCACAAATAATGCACTTCTTAGTTATCATCAATGCCATATTAATCCCTCTAATTAATTTATTAAGTGGATGATCTACTTAAATTTTTTCAATATTACTTGTTATCCTTATTATATTAAAACTGTTTACTGCCTTTACGACAACGAATCCTCCTTCGCCATATCCTTCTTTAGATTTTTGAACTTCATGAATTTTCTGCAGATTTCCAAATACAGTTTGAACCGTTTCTATGTTGGAGAATCCATTTTCTTTTAGGAGCATTATTATCTCATCTGTTGCATAGAATGTTGCGAAACGGTAAAACTTATTTTGCTCTTTAAGTTTCTCATAGATTTTCCCAAGCGGACTATTTTTATCAACGAGACCAATAATAAAACTACCCCCAGGTTTTAAGATTCTTTTTACTTCAGAAAAAGACTTTCTTACATCATCTACAAAGCAGATGGTCGTTACCATTAAAGCAAAATCATAAGATTCATTCGGTAAAGATATTTCCTCTGCAGTTCCTTCATATACGGTTAATCCTTTTTGTACTACAAATTTTCGCATCGAAGCAGAAGGTTCCACACCTTCTTTTATTCCAAAAGGAAGAGCAAATCTCCCTGTGCCTATTCCTATTTCAACCCCTTTTTTACCTGCAGGAATAAAATGTCTTACAGCTTCAAGCTCTGATTCATAAACAAATCTATGTTCAAAAAACCATTCTTCGTATTCATTTAAATATTTATCAAACGGTTCTGTTCTTGCCATCTCATTTTCTTAAAATTGTTATTCAACCTGGATTATTTTACCGACACCAATTTCAATAAAATTATTTCCGTATAAATCTTTAAATATTTTTCTTGCAAGGTCTCCTGTGCAATGACATGGTCCAACAGATACAATGTCCATTTTAATCATTTCATTAACTTTTTTGCTGATATCTTTTTCATTTTGATTGTGCAGATGAAAACCTCCTAAAGCAAGAAAAATTTTTTCATCAGGGAATTGCTCTTTTGCCCCTTGCAGGATTTTAACTATGCCGGGATGAGCACATCCGGTTATCACAACGATCCCTTTATTTGTACGAACAGCGAGAGATTGTTCAGGAATTGCACCGTTAATTTCACCAAGTGAAAATATGTTTTTCTGTATTTCCTGTAAAGAAGAAATCGGTACTGATCCTGCGCCGGATTTCTTTATTAATTCAGTTAACTGATCCGGAAATGATTGTGGGTAGTAAACTGTTACATTCGAATTAATTTTTAAAAAATCACTTAAGCCACCGGTATGGTCGTGATGAAAATGAGATAAGAAAACCAAATCAATATCTTTAGGATTAATATTTAGTTTTGACATATTATTCAATAAAATATTCCCGTCATCACCGGTATCGAAAAGAAGTTTTGTTTCTCCAACTTCAACTAAGCAGGAAAATCCCCAATCGGTTTGCAAACCTTCTACAAGTGGATTGTTATCATATATTATAGTTATGCGTATTGTGTCTCTTTTGTTTTCACTTCCATTATTTATCTGTGACATCGCAAAACCTCCTGTAAAACAACCCTTTTAATCATTTGAATGATTGAGCTATTCACTTCATTTACGGGCAAGCAAATCTTTCTGAGTACTGGATTTGGATAAAATTTCAATTCATACTTTTTCATATCAATATTCTCTGACCAATTTTCACATCAGATTTTTCTTCAATTAAAATCTTTAAGTGACCTGGGAAGCATAAAAGCATCGTAGAACCAATACTAAAGTATCCGCAGGGTGTACCTTTCTTGTAATTCTGCATTTCTTCATAATCAATGTGGATCCGATTTACATTTAATGATCCAACTGCGATCATAGCCATGAGAAAATCTTCTGTTTTAAATACAGAACAGATTGAGGCATTCTTTTTTAAAGCCTTGCTGAACATTTCTACACCTAATAGATTTTCCAGTCCTATGTATATGGGCAGACATGCTTTCCCCTCATTCTTGTGTGTGTAGATAAACATCCCATTAGATGGTGTTATCCAGAAATGCTTATTTGAAGGATTCAGGTAAAAATTAATATACTTGTATCCTTTAAAGTGATTAGTAAAATTGCCCGTGATATCATCCATCTTAACTTCCTTATCATTTTTAGAGATGAGCATTCCATCATTATTAATATTTCCGATTTTCATTACTTTGGCTTCAACAGGACTTATGATAGCTGATTCGTCCGGGTCAATTTTAACGTTTGTATACTTATTGAAATTTTTATTCATACCAATATTATCAGCAATCTTTCCTAACAACGAATTCTTTGTAGACAGTTCCATTTTTATTTAATCTTCTGCTTCTATTATCTGAAATATTTTTCCATTCTATCAAACGCTTTATTTATCATTTCTTGAGGAACACAAAACGATAAACGAATGTGTCCTTCACCGGTTGGTCCAAAATCACTCCCGGGTGTTGCTGAAACCTTTGCTTCAGATAACATTTTTTTGCAGAATTCCATCGAATCAACTTTGGTATCTGAAATTATTTTAGGAAACATCAGATAAGCTCCACCGGGTTTAACATATTGAAATACGGAGTGAAGGCGGTCAAGTCTTTCACACATAAGGTTTCTTGCATTCAAATATTCCAGTCTGAATTTTTCAACGGAATCCTGACTCCCTTTTAACGCTGCAAGCGCTGCATATTGAGAAACAACCGGTGCGCAAATAGAGAATGGGATATGTGCTTTTTTTATTTGAAGTAATTTCTCTTCATCAGCATGAAGATAACCAATGCGCCAGCCAGTCATAGCATAAGTTTTTGTAAATGTATATGCAGTAACAATGTTCTTTTTTATTTCTGGGATTGAAGCCATACTGAAATGTTTTTCATCATCAAAAACAAAATACTCATATGCTTCATCAACAATTACTGTCAGATTTCTTTCCAAAACAATTTCAGCCAGTTTCCGAAGATCTTTTTCACTGAACACTGTTCCTGTTGGGTTATTCGGGGTGCAAAACAATATTGCTTTTGTTTTGGGAGTAATAGCTTTTTTAATGGCTTCGATATCTAGTGAGAAATTATTTTCTTCAATAAGCGGAACCAAAACAGGTTTAGCCGATGCAAGTTTTACCTGTGTAATGTGAGTGGAATAAGTTGGGGTAGGAAGAATTACTTCATCTTCTGGATCAACAGTGGCTAAAACAGCGACTGCCAATCCTTCAATTGCCCCGATGGTTAAAATTATTTCCGAAGTTTTTGCATGAATATTGTTATCACGCTTTAGTTTTTTCACAACCTCCATTCTTAGTTCAGCTAAGCCCTCGCTTTGAGAATATCCGGCAGTTAAATTTTTTTGAATTGCATCGATCGCAGCATCATTTATGTGCTTTGGGGTTCCTGAAGCTGGTTTTGCCCAGGATAAAAACGCCACATCATCATATTGTGATGATAATTTTGTCATTTCGTGAATTGCTGATTTCTTTAGTTGACTTACTCTTATTGAACTGTTCATATTGCCTTTCTTAAAATACCTTTCACCCTATTGATCTTTGAATTTTTAATAAATAAGAATGAAAATATTTTAAACTTATTATATCATTACTTCAATTCTAAGGTTGCATTTTATTTTTTGATTTAAGGATACTTTCTAGTTTCTTAATAACTCCGGTAATTTGCTTTTCAGCTTTGCACTTCAAAATTTTTTTGCCTTCAAGTCCGGCTTTGTGTATTTCTTTGTCCAAACTTATGCTGCCGAGATAATCAATTCCTCTTTTCCTGACAGAATTCTGCATTATCAAATCTATTTCTTTTGAATCAACCTTGTTCAGGATTGCAAAAACATTTTTATTCCCAATATGAGAAGCCATTCTTTGCACAATTTCTGCTATAAGAAAAGATTCATATGTAGGATCAACTACAACCAGAATTACATCAACATTTTTTTCAACACCTCTCCCGAAGTGCTCTATACCTGCTTCAATATCAATCAGTGTTACGTAATTACCTTTAACAATAAAATCGCGGGCAACCTTAGACATTGGTCCATCACAGCCTTCACAGGCTTCACAGGCTTCCTGAATTTTTCCTATCTGGAACAAAGTCAGGTTTTTCTTTTTAAACAAGTATTGTCTTGGTATCTCAGATAGCTTTATTGCTGATTCGGTTAAAGGAGATTTATTATCCTTCCTTGTAAGTGGAGAGGGATCGTCTGAAGGACAGGTTACTGTATTTCTTCCGCCAAAAAATTCAATCAGAGGTTTAGGAGCTTTTTTATTCTCCGATAACAAACGAAATAGACCGCCGGGATTAGAGGCATCTGCATCTAATAGAATCACTTTGTAATTTTGTTTAATCAGTTCACTTCCTAAGAGAGAAATGATTGAACTTTTTCCGCTTCCTCCTTTACCACAGACTAAAATTCTTTTACGAATTAATGGTTGCATATCCTTATGACTCTTTAAATTTATAATCAGGGCAATAAAATTGCCGCTGCAATTACCGTTGTCCACAAGCCCATTTTATCACCCTCCGCCGTTTGAGTTATATTAAAAGTTCTTACAATTTTATCAGACATTTTGAAAACCTCTTCTCTTTCGTTCCAATCCGCCTCAGCATTAAACTCAACACCAAGAGTAGTGGCAAGCATTTGTGCGGCGAGATCTTCTGCATAATCCCCGGCTATTTTTTCTTTAACACCAAAAGGATGATATTCCGATAGATATCCATAGTTTGACTTGTCAGCAGGAATTGCTGCACCAATTGATGCTGCAATTAGCCGGTTTGGTTCGTTGGAAGAATTTCGCGCCATCACCGCGAAAGTGATCTGCCCCAGCTGAATTTCTCTCAGTCCTTCTTCTCTTGACACCCTTTTACAGTTGGGTGGAAATATGCTGCTTACGGCAACTAAATTGCATATTTCAATCCCGGCACTTCGCAATGCTGCTTCAAAAGAACTGAGATAATCTTATGTGTTCTTTCTGCAATACCGAATATGATTTACGACCTATTTCCTTTGTCAACAGAACTTCAACATTGTTTTTTAAAACTAAATCTGAAGCTTTCAATCCTGAACCATCCTGAATTTGAAAGCCCGGGTTTTCTAGAGAATCATATTTCCCGCTGGAACTATCATAAATAATTAAAAATGGCGTTCGTCCTAAAGTGTCACTCATTAGGGAAGTTAAACTTTCACCTGTTGATGGAATTGCTATTTTCATTTCTCACCTCATACTCCATTTTTTTACTTATATACCATTCTTTAAATTGCGAACTAAAAACTTATTCCCCGAATATTGTACTTCTTTTAAAATATCCTTTTGAATTAAAGCATCAATTAAAGTCCAGTCCGCTTTTGCTTTAAATAAATACTTTTCCACTGCCTCTAACTGCATAGGATGTACTGCAAGAATACTCAACAGTTCTTTTTCAACATCCGAAGAATAACTAAAATCAATTCCTTCCTTACCAGTTAATAGCTCAACATTGCTTATCCTTGAATTAAAAATCTGGTAAGCTATATTCAGATTTTCTTCTGATGGAGGTTTGACCAATTCTTCAGCAGGCGGACGAGTAGGTACAAGAATATATGCAGTATCAGGATTAATTTTTCTTATAAACTCTGCCGTGCTCTTTATAGATTCAATACCATCATTTAACCCTTTTACAAGCATTGTTTCTGTTACCAAAATTCCCTTAAAATCTTTAGTGAATGTTTTTATTCCTATTAATGGTTCTTGAAGACTCATTTTACCATATGGTCTATCTATCTTGTGCCATATTTTTTCATCAACCGTATCAATTTTAATAGATACCCAGTCAGCTTGCAGTAAATCCGCCCTTACATTCTCACAGTTTAAGAGAGACGAATTTGTAATTACAGCTATCTTAATACCCAATGGTTTTAATAAAGAGATTTCTTTACCAAGATTTATATCAAGAGTTGGTTCTCCGTCGGGGACGAAGGAAATGTAATCAATTTTTTCTCCTCTTCCCCGTAAATCTTTTACTTTAGCCGAGACTTCTTTAAATATTTCATTTGGGGGATAGAATTCTTTTCTTTCAATAGACATAGAATCGGTAAGCCCAACCTGGCAGTAAACACAGGAATAGCTGCATATCTTGGGCGGGATATTATTTACCCCGAGGCTTCTACCTAAACGTCGGGACGGTATTGGTCCAAAAACTATCATTTAATAAATAAGTTATCAATTATAAGCTAAACGAGTTTTCTCATCAGACATTGTTGGTTTAATTAATTCCTGCCATTCTGGTGTATTCCAGGTATTCAGTAATGTGTGAGTAATTAGGTATTTTTCAGGAATAGGATGTGTGCCAACAACAACTTTCAAATTGTATTTCGTTTTGATGAAACTCTTGAAATAATTAATATAAGGACAAGGTGGATAGCCAACTACCATCCCTGTTGCAAAATGAATTACTTCAACTCCATTTTGCAGGTTGTGTAACCGACAAGCTCAACTTCTTTATCTCTATAGATATCAAAAGCACCCCTTCTTTCTTTAATTGATCTGAAGCATTTACCGCCTGCGCAGCTTTTATACCTGTCGCAAATTATTATTCCAATTTTAACTATTTTATTCATATTTGAGTTCTATTATTGTTGAAGCGTTAATTCTTTTTGATAATGTTCTTCTATAAAGTTGACAATTGACTTAAATGAGTTTGTTACCTCACAATCTGGTTTTTCAAGAACAATCGGCTTACCTTTATCACCCAGTATACGCGCATCAATATCAATCGGAATGGAACCAAGAAATTGTATATTATACTTATCAGCTAATTTATTCCCACCTCCGGAACCAAAGAGCTCAATAGTCCCGCTGCAATGAGGACAGACTAATCCAGCCATATTTTCTACGACACCAATGTATGGTATTTCAAGTTTTTGAGCCATATTGATTGCACGTTCAGCATCTATTATAGATACCTCTTGTGGTGTTGTTACAATTACTGCGTAATCAGGTTTCATTTGTTGTGCTATAGTTAAAATTTCATCGCCTGTGCCCGGCGGAAGATCGGCAATTAAATAATCAAGTTTGCCCCAATCTACGTCAGCTAAAAATTGATTGATTATTTTTGAGCGCATTGGTCCACGCCAAATAACAGGTTTGCCATTTTGGGCTAAGCTAGCCATGGAAATCATTTTAGCTCCATACTTTTCGAAGGGCACTATCTTTTCATTCAAAATAATTAATTCGCTATCTACATTTAACATTTTTGCTACATTTGGACCAGTGATATCTGCGTCAAGAATCCCGGTAGAAAATCCTTGCAATTTTAAAGCGTAAGCAAGATTAATGCTTACTGTAGTTTTTCCAACTCCTCCTTTACCACTAAATACTGCAATGCGGTGCCTTATTTTAGAAACTGTTTCAGAAATTCTATTTTGTTCTTCGTCAAAGAATTTTTGTTTTTCGGAAATATTCATTGTAATCCTTTCGGTCTTAGATAGTTCGATATTTATACCGCTTTTTATTTGAATCTAGCATTACATTTATAACCTGATTAACAATTAAGGAAGCCATTAGCAAAGATTAATCAGTTATTCAAATAAAGAGCACTGCTTAATCCTTACTATGATCGCACACCAAATCTGTTTCATTTTTCAATTCGCCTTTAATAAACTTATTAACCGCATTATCAATAAACTCTTCGTTTGTAAAGAGTGTGATTATATTATACTGTTTCAGGTCTTCTACCACTCTCCAGCCACCGCCACTGGAAATCAAGTAACTGCAATCTTTCAATCCATTGATTAAATGTTCGTGGCTGTGTCTGCCATGACCTTGTCCTCTATGTGCTTCTCCTTCTCCGTGATTATGATGTTGTCCACCTCCCATTCTATGATTTGTAAACTTATTTTCTCTTAATTCTTTATTGATAACTTTTTCACCATCAATTTCATAAATCATAAAACCACGGCATCTGCCAATGTGACCTGTAACTCTTTTTTGGTCATCAGTTGCAATTGCAATTTTACCATTAAATCCATTTGTCTCGTCTTTCATTTTTTTATTCTCCGTATTTAAGATGAATTAAAATCAATAATCAAATTCTATTTATTTATTCTTCATTTATCCTTATTGCTTTTCCGTTCAGGATTCCATCAGCTACTTTTCTTCTCGCCACTTCAACAATTCGTCCGAAAGTTGCACGGGAAATTTTCATTTCATTAGCTGCTTTCTCATGTGAGTAAGCAAGTAAATCTGCCAGCCGAAGAGCTTCAAGTTCAGCGTGATCAATTATTATTTCTTGTAATCTGTACATTGGAATTCCACGCGGCTTGAAATAATCTGAAGTCGGATTACAACAAATTCTACGTTGTTTTCTTGGTCGTGGCATAAATCTTAATAATTTATTATGAGCATATGCTCAAAACTAATAAAAATAAATTTACCGTGCAATGGTTTTATTAGTTAACTATATTAAGTTGGAATGAGAATTAAGAAAAAACGCCTCAAACAAAGACGTTTCCATTATTTGTGTTTATTGTGTTAGAAGGAAGTCAACAATTTTTCCAAGATCTTTAATATTCTTATTTCCGAATGATGGCATAATCTGACCGGGATACTTTCCTTTGAATTCTTTGAATCGCTCTTCATTCATAAACTCATTTGGATTCCTTAGATACGAAAGCAGACTTTCTTTTCCCCAATGTTGTTTTAAATTCTTAAGTGAAGGAGCCATTGCAGTTCCTGAAAGATCACCACCGTGACAATTTACACAGCCAAAATTTTTAATCAGTTGTTCGGCTGATAAATCAGTATTATTTTCTTCAGTCATCGGGTTGTTCATTTGGGAAGAAAAATCACGAGGGGCTTCTTCCTTTTGAGTTAATTTCTGAATTACAAAAAGTACAATAAAAACAACTAAAAATGCTGCTACCCATATCTGTGGTTTAGTCATATAAAGTTTCTATAAATTCGTAAGATTTCTATTTATTTGGGTTGAAAATTATCCAAATGAGCTCTCTTAAACAATTCAAATCGGGATGCTGAAGACTAATTTTTCTTCGGTCTGTAAACGTGAGTGCTTTGTCCAAAGAAAACTTCAGACGCTTCCATTATTGTTTCTGATAAAGTCGGATGAGGATGAATTGTCAATTTCAAATCTGTCAGGTTTGCACCCATTTCAATTGCAAGTACACCTTCGGCAATTAATTCACCAGCGCCCGGACCGCAAATTCCTATTCCAATAATTCTTTGTGTTTTTGGATCAACTAAAATTTTTGTGACTCCATCATTCCTGTCTAATGTAAC
>JARRKF010000233.1:0-3538 GCA_037388405.1 Ignavibacteriaceae bacterium
ACCGCGTTGCTGAAATGTTGAAGTCCAGAGATATTAAGCTTATATTTAATGATGAAACAAAAGACTGGCTTGTTAATGTTGGCTACGATGTAACTTTTGGTGCAAGACCTTTGAAGCGTACAATACAAAAGTATGTTTCAAATCCTCTTGCACAGGAGCTGCTTGCAGGCAACTTTGGTGATGGCGATACGATTAAAATTACTGTTGGCGAAAAAGGAAAGCTGCTATTCAGGAAATAACAAATCCGAAAATCCCCTCCTCGGAGGGGATTTAGGGATGGGTTAAAACCACAACAAAAAATCTTCTCTAAACAAAAATTTACCACGCAAAAATCTTCTGTGTTTTTTTATTTTTAAATTATCCTTTACGTTGTTTTCTTTTTAGTTTACCCTCACACATCTGTTGGCTTCGTTACTTCTTTTTCAACATCTTCGCTTTGCTTTTAGTTACTTTAGCAATATCATTTTTTTAGTCTCAAAAAAACTTCCGGCTTTCAACTGATAGAAATAAACTCCGCTTGGAAGATTCCGGACTTCGCCGGAATGACTGTTGAATTCAACTTCGTAAGTTCCTGCTGGTTTTTCATCATTTACCAGAATAAAAATCTCATTCCCCAAAACATCAAAAACTTTTATTTGAACCTGCGATTGTTGTGGGACAGAATATCTTATTTTTGTTGTGGAGTTGAAGGGATTAGGATAATTCTGACTAAGGAAGAAATCTGATACTCCCGGATTGCCGCCAATTGAATTTGGATTTGCGTTACCGAAAAGCTGAATGACCTGTGCAATTCTTTGACCCTCTTTATCCCATCGAAGATGAAGATTATCATAATAAGTTTCATCAAGTTCAGGTTTGAAAATTATGGTAATGTTTGAAGTGCCGAAAGGTGCAAGATTAATAGGAAGAGCTGATTTAACTCTATACACTGAATTACGGTTATAAACACTATTAATTTCTATCTGCTGATTTGAATTATTAATTACTTCCACCTGAATCTCCGCTGAATCACCGAGTGGAACATAACCAAAATCAAGTGAATCAGGATTGCATACAAACAGATTTGTCTTCCACGGAAATTTGAAACCTCTGTAGTTAAGTATTGTATCCGGAATCGATAAAAAAAGTGCAACATCTCCATTTGGTTTAACTTCACTAATAGCTGGCAGAGTCCCTGTTCCCCAACCAATAAAAGTATTATGGTTGGGTAACCTTCTTCCATTCCCCATAGCCATCGAATATGAAACTGGTTCGTTGACATACTCCCAAACAAGATAAGCCAGCTTATTTATTTCATCAAGTTGATATTCAGCAAATCTTGAAAATGCCGGAGAATGTAAATTACCATTATCAAATACAGTATAGTTTCCGTTACCTAATTTTCTTATGTCATGCTGGTGTGAAAATCCAATAGGATCATTAATGTGTGTAAATTGATTATTTTCACAGTGCTCACCACCCCAACGCCAGATAATTTCGCCAGTTTGCCTGTTGATTTTTGTAACTTCATCCATATGTCTGCTTGATATTAATAAATTCCCATCGCTGTCAACTTCAATTGCATTACCATGAACATAATCAATAACTGAATCTGTCAGGCTTATATCATAGGTTGCATCTGTGATTTGGAAATGGTCCCAGCTTTTCCATTCAAACACAACATTCTTATTCTCATCCTGTTCCTGAATAATTAATCCTATTACGGAAGCATTGGGATTTCCACCTGGTACTATTGTATCCATGCGTACTTGCTGCCAATCACTACCCATTAAAAGCGAATGATTATTATCCAGGATTAATAACTCATGCAAATCTGTTTGGTAACCATTCTTTATTGAAACGCTATCGATAACATTATATGAACTATCCATGACTAAAAAACTGCTTGCAGGAGGGTAGTAGTATGTTAATACTCCTGTAATCTGTTTTTTAAAATCAAATAATATGGTTGGAAATTGTCTATAGAAGATGGGAACACTATAATTATCAATAATAATTAGATAGTTTTTCCCTGCATAATTCCAATTACTAACAAATGGAGTCAGAAATATATAACCCGGGAATGGGTTGTTTAGTGAATCTACTTCAATATCCGGAAAATCTTCCGGCAACGAATCAGTTAGAGCTGAGTACACTGGATTAGATGAGTCTCGTCTAAGAAAGTTGGACCTCTTTAGATAATTTATTCCTTTGTACTCTCCAAGTATGAATTTTTCTGAATCACTATTAATCCTATTTAAATAGTGTTCTGAAATTTTAAAATTAAAACTTAGCATTGGAACGGGTTGATTTTCTTTAGTTTTTATCTGGGGGAGTAATTTAACTGTTACTGTTTCTCCTGCAAGGAATGGAAAGTCAGGTTCAAATAATAATGTTCTGTTATTTTCTGCTAGTATTAGTTGTCCCAAATGTAATCCACTTTTATCACCGGTTACCTGAATTAAATTATTATCATAGATATCACTGGCTTTATATTCACAACCATAGCGAATAATTATATTAGTCTCAGGTGAGTTCATACACGAATTAGGTACAGGCGAAAGATACTGGTATTTTAAAACTCCGATTTGCTGTGGTAATATTATCTTTGCTGAGAATAAGAAAAGACTGATGGTAAGAAAAATAAACTTTTGTAAAGAGAGGTAACTTTTCATTTTTACCCCCATTAATTAATAAATGTTTTGATAACTAATTAAATTTAACAATTACTGACTGAAGATAAAATTAAATTTGATTGTTAATTGTTAATCAATATATAACCCCAATGTGTAAATCCTCAATAAATAAAACTTTTTTAATTGATAATTTTTTAGAGGTGTTGAATAATATTTTTAATAATCATCCTATTTACACAAAAAGTATCTAATCATTTAGTGCTAATTCTACTTTGCAATTTCCGGGTCATGGATTTGTATGAAACATCAAAATAAAATTATTGTTTTCTTTATAAATAATAGTGAAGTTTAAGAGTCATAGTTAATCTCAATTTATAAGGAATGATAATGGAACAAAAAGAATATTCAAACGGTGAGGTAACGATTATCTGGAAACCCAAATTGTGTCAGCATTCAGGTGTGTGTGTAAAAACTTTGCCACAAGTATACAATCCGAAAGAAAGACCGTGGATAAAACCGGAAAATGCAACATCTCAGGAACTGATTAACCAGGTTGCAAAATGTCCGTCAGGCGCATTAAGTATAAAGGAGGAATAAGTGATAGAGATTAAACAAATTAAAGATGATACTAAGGGTCGTTTTGCTGCAATTGATGACAGTAAAGAAGCTGGCGCGATATTCTATACTTCTATGGGTGAATCGAGAATAATTTTAGATCATACCGAAGTAGACGATACATACCGCGGACAGAGCATTGGCAAAAAAATATTAATGTATATAGTTGAGTTTGCAAGAGAAAATAAAATAAAAATAATTCCACTCTGTCCGTATGCAAAATCGGTTTTTGATAAAACAGAATCGATAAGAGATGTATTGGTTTGATTAATTAAGAATAACAATTTGAAAATAGAAAAGGATGAAAT
>JARRKF010000234.1:0-3529 GCA_037388405.1 Ignavibacteriaceae bacterium
GTTTTTGCCATGCTTGTGAAACTCCGACAAAATCCAATCCTTGTTTAGTGAAGTGTCCACGTGAAAAGATGATGACGGTTCATATATCACCCGATAAATCTCCTAGAGTGATTAAGATGGATAAACTCAAAGCTCAGCAGGATTTATATGAACCGGTAATGTTTTCGCATAGAGCACATGCTGAGATGTCGGAGATGGCTGGAGGTTGTGAAATGTGTCATCATTATAATCCTCCGGGAAATGTAGTTGCCTGTGATTATTGCCATGATCCAAATCGGCAGCGGAGCGATATTTCCAAACCTGATTTGAAAGCTGCTTATCATCGAGAGTGTATTAGCTGCCATGAAGAATGGAATAAAGATGTAAAATGTGAAAGCTGCCATGAATTGAAATCAAGTGGTAAATCTGCATTTACAGGTAAAAATTATAGCAAGGAGAGAATTCACCCACAAATTAATACTCCAACAAAATTGATTTTCAAAACTCCGAAAGAGAATGGTACAGTCGTTACTTTTTATCATAATGAACATACAAACTTATATGGAATTGAATGTAAGAGTTGTCATCAGGAAGAAAGTTGCGCAACTTGTCATAAAATTTCGAGTACGAAGTCAAAGATAGAAATTTCCACTGAGGTGATGCACAAAAAATGCAGCCGTTGTCACGATACTGAATCAAAAGAGGACTGTCAAAGTTGTCATATGAAAACAGAACTTAAACCTTTCAACCATAAAGAAAGAACGGGTTTTGAGCTAAAAAGTTATCATTCAAAATTAAGTTGTACAAAATGTCATCAATCTAAAACAGAATTTAAAGGGTTGAATAGTTCGTGCACGAGTTGTCACTCTGGCTGGAATTCAAATACATTTAATCATAAAATTACTGGTTTAGTTTTGGATGAAACGCATGGTGAATTTGAATGCGGAGATTGCCATGTTAACGAGGACTTTTCAAAAAGTCCTTCATGTGAAAATTGCCATGACGATAAAAGTTTTCCAAAAGATAAACCAGGAAAATTGGTAAAATAAGGTCGGTATTTTAAATATTAATTGAAATGAAATTTAAACAGGCCGTAACAAAAATAAGTCTTAAGCTGATAATTGCAGTCGGGATAGTTACAATTACAATTATCAGTGTTTATTCCTTTGTAAATATACAGGCACAACGGAATGAACTTCTTTCGCAGGCAGAAGTTTATGCAAATAAACTGAGTGAAACGATAAGGAACAGTCTTCATTTAAGTATGCTTGAAAACCGAAGCGACCAGACGCATCAGATTATAAATACAATTGCTCAGGAGCCCGGTCTAAAGGAGATAAGGATTTTTAATAAAGAAGGCCGGATTATGTTTTCATCGCAAAAAGAATCCATTGGTGGAATGGTTGATAAAAAAGCGGAATCCTGTTATGCCTGTCATACTGCAAACGAACCGCTTGAAAGACTACCGATGGAAGAAAAGATGAGAATATATCAGACACCAAATGATTCTTCTCGTACTCTTGGAATAATTAATCCTATATATAACGAATCATCTTGTTATGAAGCTGATTGTCACGTTCATCCGAAAGAGCAAAAGGTTTTGGGAGTTCTTGACGTTAAACTAAGTCTTAAAGATGTGGATGCACAAATTGCAAATAGTGAAGTCCGTTCAATAATATTTGCTATAATAGCAATTGCGCTTTTAAGTATAATCGTCGGTATTTTCGTGAGAAAATGGGTTGCAAAACCTGTTAATGAGCTTGTAACAGCAACTGATATGGTGGGAAGCGGTGACTTGAATTACGTTATAAAAGATCTCGGTTCTGACGAATTAGGTCTTCTTGCAAAATCATTTAATAATATGACAAAGAAACTTGCCGAAGCCAGACTGCAGCTTTTTCAATCGTATAAAATGGCATCACTCGGAAGATTAGCAGCCGGAGTAGCACACGAAATAAATAATCCGCTAACAGCAGTTTTAACTTACAGTAGCTTCCTTCTTAAGAGAATTAATAGCTCAGAGCTACAGGAAGATTTGAAAGTTATTGTTCGTGAAACTAAAAGAAGCAGAGAAATAGTTAAAAGTTTGCTCGACTTTGCACGTCAATCAGTTCCAAAGAAAACCAATGCTGACATCAACGAAATTATAAATAGTGCTCTGGCTGTAGTCGAAAATCAAATAACACTTAAGCAAATTAAGCTGGAAAAAAATCTGGATAAAAACCTTCCACAAATAAAAATAGATTCAAACCAGATGCAGCAGGTATTTATTAATTTACTCGTTAATGCATCTGATGCTATAAATGAAAAGGAAGGAAAAATTTCTGTTTCTGCAAAAGTAATAAATCTTTCTCCTTACGGAACTCTTCAAATAAAGAATGCTGTTTGCTCAAAACGACATTCTCTTATGGATGATGAAATAAAAATTGATGGTATGCCAACTATCAAATTAAAAATTAATCAGAATGATAAAGAAGGATTTGTAAATATTGACCCGATTTATGGTAGGAACAGAAATAAATATAGCATTGAAGTGAAGAATCCAAAGCAGACTCAAATTTCCTGTCCTAAATGCAATATTTCGCTGGGAGTCAAAGATAAAAGTTGTCCAAAATGTCAATCGATAATTTATTCTTTTGAAGTACCCACCCAGGGAATGTTTGAAGGATGTATAAACCCAAGTTGTGATTACCAACGCTGGCAGTCAATTGATGAAGCAGGAGTAAGAGATTATTTAGAAATAAAAATTGAAGATAACGGTTGCGGAATTAGCAAAGAAAATCTTCCCAGAATTTTTGAACCGTTTTACACAACCAAAGGACAAAAAGGAACCGGATTAGGTCTTGCAGTTATTTGGGGAATAATTGATAATCATGACGGAACAATAAATGTTGAAAGTGAGCTGAACAAAGGAACAACCTTTACTATTTTACTTCCTGTAAATCGGCAGGTTTCCTGATTCATGGCAAAAGATGAAAAAATACTTGTAATTGATGATGAGCAGGTTATACTTGATGCAGTAACTCGAATAGTTTCTTTTGAAGAAATTAAAGTTGACTCACAGTCTAATCCAAAAGAAGCTTTAAAGATGATTTCGCAAAAAGAGTATTCACTCATTCTTTGTGATATTTTAATGCCGGGGTTGGATGGATTTTCTATACTAGAAGAAATACAAAAGAAAAAATTAATTACACCTGTTATAATGATTACTGGTTATTCCACAGTTGAAAATGCAGTTAAGTCACTTTATAAAGGGGCAATTGATTTTATACCTAAACCTTTTTCATTTGAAGAACTGAACAGTGCAATAAATCGTGGACTTGAATATTTTAGATTGCAAAAGAGAGTTGAAGAAGCAAAGTCTCAGAAGAACATCGGTGCACTTTCTTTTGTTCCATGTCCACCGAAATATTTTCGCTTGGGTAATTTAAGCTGGATAAGCCTTGAATCTGAAGGAGTTGCAACGCTAGGTGCTACCAGTCTTTTTTTAGAGACAATAAAAGAATTAAAAAAGATTGAATTAATGAATATTGATGATGTAATCATTCAG
>JARRKF010000235.1:0-5979 GCA_037388405.1 Ignavibacteriaceae bacterium
TAATGCACCAACCGGACCCATTCTCGTAGATTTGCCGATCGCAAATTCAGCAATGATTAATGGAACAGACCAGACTAGAAGAAATATTACCCATGGAATTAGAAAAGATCCGCCGCCATTCTGGGCAACAATTCTTGAAAAACGCCATATGTTTCCTGTACCGACTGCAATTCCTATTGTTGCAATTATCAGCGACCAGCGCGATGAAAAGAATTCTTGTTTACTTTCAGGCTTATTCTCTGATTGTGCCATTAATCAAAACAAAAAGCCGCACCTTTTAAGATGCGGCTCTCTTTTTAATTTATTTAGTTTCTCTTTTTTCTATCTTGACAGATTCCATCACAACATCTTTCAATGGTTTATCTCCGGGTTTGCTTGTTTGAACTTTACTGATTGCATAAACCACATCCATACCCGAAATTACCTTTCCGAACACAGCGTATCCTGGGTTTCCAGGTGCATAATTTAAAAAGGTGTTGTCAGCCACGTTTATGAAGAACTGAGACGTTGCTGAGTTAGGATCATTTGTTCTAGCCATCGCAATAGTTCCTACATCATTGGTTAGTCCATTGTTTGATTCTAATGTAATAGGTGGATTGGTCGCCTTTTGATTTCCATCTGGAGTGACTCCTCCACCCTGAATCATAAAGTTACTTATTACTCTGTGGAATAGTAATCCATTATAAAAGCCGGAGTTTGCATACTTTACGAAATTATCCACTGTTATTGGCGACTTGTCTCTGTTTAATTCTACTTCAATTGTACCCATATTAGTTTTTATTACTGCAACTGTCATTTCTTTGCTTTCTTTTTTTGTTTGAACTTCTTTTGATTTCATTTTTTCCGTATCCTGTGCGTTACAGGTCCAGAATCCAATTGCAAACAATAACACAACCAGAATTTGTTTCATTTTTTCTCCTTATGGTTTAATGATGTTAGTTAATAATAATATCAGAATAAAAATTCCTGCCGCTATTCGATAATAGACAAACACAAATGTAGAGTGGTTCTTTAAATACTTCAACAGAAAATCAATTGCAATATATCCGCTTATGCCCGATACAATCGTGGCTACAACAAGATTTAATCCCATATCAGCAGTTAAATATTTTAGCGAATGATAAAGCTCAAATAATCCGCTGGCTAAAACTGCTGGAATGCTAAGCAGGAAAGAAAATCTTGCTGCAACATCCCTCTTCAATCCTAAAAATAATCCACCGGTGATTGTAGTTCCTGAACGTGACGAACCGGGAATTAATGCAAACGTTTGTGCAATTCCTATCAAGAATGAATCTAATACTGAAATATCTTCTAAATTCTTTTTGAAGTTGGCAACTTTTTCTGCTATTGCTAATATGATTGCTAATCCAATTAAACTAAAAGCTATTACATAAAGATTTTTAGTTAAAGCACCTTCAATAATATCTTTGAAAGCAAAGCCAATAATTACAACCGGAATTGTTCCAATAATTACTAACCATCCTAATCTTGAATTGAGGCTTTGCTCAGATATTTTTCTTCTTTCACTTAAGTTTTCCTTTAAAAAATCTTTTATTATTAAAACAATATCCTTTGCAAAGTAAAAAAGAACCGCAGCCATTGTTCCGAGTTGAATTACGGCAATAAATGAGGTCCAGCTTTCCGGATGACTTTCAGAGACAAGATTAAGCAGCTTACCAACAATAGTAAGATGACCAGTGCTGCTAATCGGAAGAAATTCAGAAAGTCCCTGAATGATTCCGAGCAAAATCGCTTCGAATAAATTCAATTGGCACCTATCAAATAAGAAACACCAAGCTTAACTCCGAGTGCAAAGGTGTTGAAGTTTACATTCTGTCCATAAACGCTGTTTGTAAGTTTCTCACCATTATTTTCGGGTTCTCCGTTGAAATCATATTTAAGATCCGCTCCAAGGTTTGCATAAAAGTTACCGCCAAGAAGTGTATTTCCCTCACATCTTAAAATAAAACCTGCACCGATAGAATTGTAGTTATCAGTCGTGCCCAATCCGGGAAGTGATTCCTCAGCAGTAACAAACCGTGGTCCTATTCCACCGCCGAACTTCAAATTATATCCATCTCCCCGAATAACGTAATAACCCATAGCTGTTATAGGAATGAGCTTGTATACCATTTCGTATTTACCTGCAGTTGATAAATTCGTATATGAAAATAACTGATAAGCACCTTCTAGGCTTACTAAAAATGAATGGGATATAAAATGCCCCCCTTCTATTGAAAATACAACTGCAGAATTGAAGCTTCCTAACTGATCATCAGGATGGAAAAAATTTATGTAATCCTGCATTGAAGGCACACTTAAAAAATTTATCCCCATCGTACCTTTGAGTTCAATTTGAGCATATGAAAATCCTGAGATCATAAGAAATAATAAAAAGATTTTTTTCATGTTCCGTTGGTATTTGTTTTAAATATATTAAATAAACTGGCGTGCTGCTTATTAAGTAAAAAGAACATAATGAGTGCGGTGATAATAAATAAAAAATAGGAAATTATATGCGTTAGAAAAGCATAAGCTGCGCTTATTGTTTCATTAAACCCAAAAAGAAGAACTAATGTGCTTATTGCTAGTGCGTGGTACGAACCAGTTGCTCCGGGAGTTGGAATAACAACACCAATGGAGCTTATGCTCATCAGTACCCAACCCATTGAAAAAGTTACAGGCATTATTAACTGCATTTCGAGCATTAAAAATCCTAAATATGATCCAAGGGCATAAACCGATAGAAGAATAACAGTCATAATTATAGTGTAAATATAATTTCTTGTTCCTTTAAGACTTGTAAATCCCTGGATAAGCATTTCAAAAATATAACCGAGACGGGCTGCCAGCTTTTGGGATAACTTGCCAATCAATCTTAAAATAGCACCGTAAAATCTTTCTTTAAGTTTAACGGAAAGGAAGATTACCAACAATATTATTATCATCAGAACAGCAGCTAAGTAGAGTGTTGATTCAAGCCAAACAAACGTTTTATAGAGACTGGAGCTCCAGATAAATGCTGAGATAAAAACTGATATGCCAAGTGCAATAATATCTATCACCCTTTCGACAATCACCGTTCCGAACATAGAAGACTTAGACAGATTTTCATATCTGCCGAGCATAATTGCGCGTGTTACTTCACCCAGTTTGGGAGTTACACAATTTACTCCATATCCAATCATAAGTGCACCGAATAAATTGATTAATTTAGCATCGGGTTTAACGGAATGCAAAATAATTTTCCATCTGATTGTTCTGATAAAATGCCCCAGCAGAACAGTCGCAGTAAAAATGATCACCCAGAACAATGAAGCATCAGAAACGTGTTCCATCACTTTACTGAAATCGACCCCGCGAAAAGCCAGATACAAAAACAACAAAGCAAGTCCAATTGAAATTAGAAAATTGAAGACTCCTCTAAGTGCAGGTATTTTCTTTGAGTTATCTGAGATCAAGAATCTGACTTCCTTCGGGTGGAGTGAAAGTAAATAAACTATCAGGTAAGTTTTTATTTATTTGATATTTTATTTCCTTCCGTGTCATAATTAGTAATTATAACTTTATTTTGCTTCTTATTGTAATTCCAGGAAGTTTCGCCATCAGATACTATAACGCTATTTTTAAATTCAAACCTCAGGTTGTTTTCTTTCTTATAAAATACTTTACCCTTAAGGTTTACTTTACCATTTACTGATTGAGTAATCTCTGCTGATAAATCATTAATTGAATCGAATTTATCCTGAATGTTTTTAAGTTAAGTTTCTGCATCATTTTGGGCAAACAAATTACCGTAAAAAATAATTGATAAGATTATAACAATAATATTTCTGATGGACATTACTTTCCTCCCGCTAAAGTGTTCTTAAAACAGTTTCAAGCTGCTCTTCATTCTCGACTAAAACTTGTCTGGCTTTACTTCCATCATTCGGCCCAACTATTCCTGCATCTTCCAGTTGATCGACAATCCTTGCTGCACGAGAATATCCCAACTTTAATTTTCTTTGAAGAAGCGATACCGATCCCTGCTGATGACGTACAATAACCCTTGCTGCTTCTTCAAACATTGGATCCAAATCTGATGCAAATCCCGTTGTTGGATCTCTCCTCTTTTCATAAATTGACGGTAAATAGTACGGCTTTGAATATGAAGGTTGAGAATAAACATAATTTGTAATTGCTTCAACTTCGTCAGTAGAAATAAAAGCATTCTGCATTCGAATTGGTTTTGGAGATCCTGTTGGAAGAAATAACATATCACCTCTACCCAGTAATTGTTCAGCTCCGTTTGTATCAAGAATAGTTCTTGAATCAATTTTAGTTGCAACCTGGTAAGCAATTCTCGAACTAAAATTCGCTTTGATTACCCCGGTAATTACATTCACTGAAGGTCTTTGCGTTGCAAGAACAAGATGAATTCCCACAGCACGTGCAAGCTGTGCCAATCTTGTGATTGGACCTTCCACATCTTTTCCTGCTGTTATCATTAAATCGGCCAGTTCATCAATAATAACAAGAAGATAGGGTAAATGATGATGCTTGATTGACTCTGTATCGTGAGGTTTGGTTTTAGGATTATCAATTTTCTTATTGTAATCAACTATATTTCTAACACCTGCTTTTGCCAGTCTATCGTATCTTTTTTCCATTTCAATCTCAACAGATTTAAGCATGATAACAGCGTTCTGCGGTACCGTTATAATTTCTTCATCTACATCAGGAGAAACAGCAAGATAATGTCTTCTTAATTTATTGTAAAATGAAAGCTCTATCTTCTTAGGATCAACAAGAATGAATTTAACATCAGCAGGAATTTTTGAATAAAGCAGGCTACTAATAATCATATTAATACCAACACTTTTTCCGGAACCAGTTGAACCGGCTATTAAAAGATGTGGCATTAAAGAAAGATAATAAAATGCAATTACCACTCGCTTTGGGAAAAACTATAAGCGGTGATGTTTATTTAACCGATCTTTCTCTTTTATTTTACCCAATACAGAACGGGCATTAACTATAGCTGCTTCAGCATTCGGTATCTCAACTCCGATTGCACCCTTACCCGGAATTGGTGCAATGATTCTTATTCCTTTTGCAGCTAAGGCAAGAGCGATATCATTTTCGAGACCTACAATCTTACTGATTTTAACACCGGGTGCGGGCACAATTTCATAAAGTGTAACCACCGGTCCCGGAGTTACAGAAATGTTCTGTATTTCAATATCAAAAAGTTTTAGTTTATCTTTTAAGAGTTCAGCATTTCTTGTTAACTCTTCCTCAGCAACTTTTATGTCTTCAGCAACCGCTGGTTGAAGTAAATCAAGCCCCGGAAGTTCATAATCAAGATCTTCTTCCCAGGGATCGGGAAGTTCTTTTTCTTCATCACTTATAAATTTCTCGGCAGGTAGTTCTCCGGTTTTTTCAAGATCAACTTTTTTTCTGTCACTAATAGAAATCTCATTCTCTTCGGGAAGTTCCGGCTGTTCTCTTCTTACTATTTGAATATTAGTCTGTGTCGCAGCTTCTTGTTGCATCAATTCTTCAGCAGTAGGAAGTTCATCTTCCTCAATATCTTTTTTCTTCTTTTCTTTACGGAGTTTCTTAATTTTTTCAAGATTAGATGTCTCGTCCTCATTTTTCACAATTTTAATTTTTTCATCTTTACCTGAAGCAAAGAGGTTTTTAATGAAAGAAAAAATGTTTTCAATTTTTATATCAAAAGTAATTATAAGAATTGTGGCAGAAACAAAAAGAAGCAGAAGAATACTCCCTACACCCCCAAGAATGCTGTTCAACCAGTTCCCTAACAAATCGCCTATATTTCCCCTTAATTCTTTAACACCGGGGAAAATTTCGAAACCAATCCTAAGTACACCAAAGAATGTTGCAAAAGTAAGACCCGATAATAAAAGAAAATTTGTAGTATGTATCTTGGTTTTAAACGGAATTTTTCTGAAAAGTGAAAGTCCCCACAAG
>JARRKF010000236.1:0-3526 GCA_037388405.1 Ignavibacteriaceae bacterium
CAGTTTAATCCTGTTGAATCTTTGAATATACATAATACTGTATGAATGAATTAATCGATACAAAACCGGACATAAATGTCAGAGAAGAAGAATACAAACGTCTACTAGGATATCCGCATCATTATGAGCTTAAAGAAAGATCACGTGAACTGGCAGATTGGGCGAGGGAATGGTACAGCAAAAATGGGAATCCATGGGGCTATGCTTTACAAATAAGCGATCTCGATTTTTCAAATGAAGGACTTAGAATAAATGATATTGAACTTTCATCAATTAAGCTCCGTAATCAGTTAGCTGATGCTCAGGCCTCCGGGGCAATGCTTGTTGCTGTCAGTGCCGGCAAAGAATGTGAAGAAAAAGCAAACCAGTTATGGCTGGAAGGTAAACCGGATGAATATTTCTTTCTGGAAATTTATGGCTCAGCTGTTGTTGAACATTTAATTACTTCGGTTGGAGCAAAGTTATGTGCATGGGCAGATGATAATAATATTGCTGTTTTACCTCATTACAGTCCGGGATATCCGGGCTGGACAGTAACCGATCAAAATAAAATTTTAAAATTAATTCAGCAGAAAAGAAAGAATAATCTACCCGGCGAAATTCAGGTCCTTGACACCGGGATGCTTAAACCAAAAAAATCGTTACTGGCTATTTTTGGAATTACAGAACATACAGATAAAGTAAAAAAACTTTCCGGCTTAATTCCTTGTTCAACATGTTCAATGAAAAACTGTCGGTACCGCAGAATTCCTTATAAGCATTCCAGAAATCAAATTGAAGATGTAAGTAAACTGCAGCCCGGAAATAATGAACAAATTTATGAAGATTTAGCAACAGGTAACATTCTTAGTAAAGATGCAAAATATAAAGTAGGGTTAAAAGCTCTGCAAAAATGGTCATCCGACAGACTTGAATTAAGAATATTGGAAGATAATTCTGTTGAAGCAAAGTTCAGGTATGAAGGGACAACTTGTTCAAACATGGGACGTTCAATTAAGTTTGATTATTTTATTAAATTAAGTCCCCCTGAAGATTTTTACAGGATAATATCTATGAACTGCATTCCTGCCGGGGATAATGATGATTATAAGTTCATGTGTGAGTATATTAATAATTCTGAATCAATAATGAATAATATAAAAAATGAAAAACCATTAATTGGCAAATCAATTGATGAAATTTTGAACTGGCAGTATCAGTTCTCTCCGGAGGGATGCTACTGTAAGCCCGAAAGTCGTGAACACAAATGGGGATTGGTTTTTGAAGCTCTGCATTATGCTTTGATACAATATGAAAACAGGGTTTTAAAAACTGAACTTATGGAAGGAAGATTGTAATTTAAGTATTAAGAAAGTTATAAGTATTTTCAAAAGTAATATTTTTATTGGTAAAGGAGTTTTGCGTGTGATTAAAATTTGTGATATAAATAAAGAAGCCGGTGAAAAATTGCCGCCGGCTTTTCTCGACAAATCAGGAATTGGTGTCCATTATACGGATGCTTTCATTAAACCAATGAATGTAAAACTTGAAGATGGAACAAGAATTTCCTGTAAACGTAAAGGTCTGAAAATTATACTCGTTGTTGGTACAAAAAAAGGAGAAGGATTGATGAGGAGACTTGATGTGAGTAAAGATCCTGTTGTAATGCTGAATTCTGCTCTCCAGGAAGCAGCTAAGGCCGCAGAAATAGAATTGAAAATAACAGATGATGGAATATTCCTGTCATAATTAACAAATAATTTTATGTGATAATCATAAGTAATGTGGTTGGCACATAGGTAAAAAAAGGAAGCAACAAATGAAACCTGAACAGTGGGAAACTTTTAAGAAAGCAGCAAGATTAGAAAAGCTTGATAAAATTCCAATGGCGTTAATTATAGATAGTCCATGGATACCCGGCTATCTCGGAATAAACCATATGGATTATTATTTAGATCCTGAATTATGGTTTCAATCTAATTTAAAAATTCACGAAGAGTACCCTGACATTATTTTTGTCCCGTCATGGTGGATGGAATTTGGGATGGCTGCAGAACCATCTGCACTTGGAACAAAAATTAAATTTTGGCCGGATAATACTCCAAGTGAATATCATACACTTTTTCATATTGAGGATATTGATTCATTCCCCGAATATGAAGTTGAGAATGATGCTTTTATGGCTTTGACTTTACACCGTATTAAAATGCAGAAGCAGAGAATCTTTGATGCCGGCCATATTCTTCCGATTGTCACTTCACGCGGACCTCTTTGTACTGCCGGTTTCGTCCGGAGCACTACTGATTTTATGTTTGATTTAGTGGAGAAACCCGATTATGCTCACAAGCTGATTGATCTAAGTACAAACTTAATTATTGACTGGCTGAATGCTCAGGTTAAAATTATGGGCGATAAAGTTGAAAGTATTTTTATCTTAGATGATATTGTCGGATTTATAAACGAAGATCATTATAAAGAATTTGCACATCCTTATTTGAAAAAGATATGCGATGCTTTTCCAAAAGAGTGGGTGAAAATTTATCATAATGATGCGGATATTAATGCATGCCTAGACTATCTCCCTGATTGTGGTTATAATGTATTGAATTGGGGTAAACAAACTGATATTGCAGAAGTAAAGAGCAGGGTAGGAGACAGAATGTGTTTAATGGGTAATGTGAATCCTTTGGAAATCGGTGTGCGAGGTACCCCTGAAGAGGTGATTGATGCAACAATAGAAGTACTTGAAAAAAGCGGTGGAGAGGGAATTATCCTTTCTGTCGGTGGCGGAACAAGTCCGGGAATGCCCCGCGAAAATATTCAGGCCATGCAGAAAGCACTGAATGATTTTAATTCGAAACGTTAAACAATTGTTATTCAGGATTTTGAATTGTGGATTGTAAGACATGTATTCATCCAAGCGGTTAGTTATCTAAAGGTACAAATATGCCGTCTTAAGTTTGATTACTTATTAAAAGAATATAACATAAGGAGATTTTATGCCTGATTATGCTTTAATGAACCAATATCTTTATGAAGGAAAAGCCAAAGAAGTTGAACAGATGACAAAAGATGCCTTGGCTGAAGGAAAGACGGCTCAGGAAATATTGAATGAGGGTTTAATTGCGGGAATGAGTGTTGTCGGTGAAGATTTCAAGTATAATATTTTATATGTTCCTGAAGTTTTAATTGCAGCCAGAGCAATGAAAGCAGGAATGGCAGTATTAAAACCTTTACTTTCGGCGAAGGATTCAAATGTTGAACCGGCTGGGATTCTTCTTATGGGAACGGTCAGAGGTGACCTGCATGATATCGGCAAAAATCTGGTTAGTATGATGGCTGAGGGTGCCGGTTTTGAAGTTCATGACATTGGTGTGGATCAAAGTCTTGAAAAATTTTTAGCTGCTGCTGATAAATATAAACCGAATATTGTCGGTATGAGTGCATTATTAACTACTACTATGACATATATGAAAACAGTAATTGATGGTTTTAAAGAAAAAGGTTTAACTGATGTTAAAATGGCAATCGGAGGAGCACCGGTCAG
>JARRKF010000237.1:0-4287 GCA_037388405.1 Ignavibacteriaceae bacterium
GTAAATATTCATAAATAGCAATGATCCCGATTTAAAGTGGCTTGAAATATATGAAATTTGATTTTTATAAGAAAGAAATTGCTGTAAGTTTGCTTGGAAAATTAAATAAAACTTAGTTCGATTGTTTATTTAAGGCTTGTCATTTCAAATATAAAACATAAAATTCTTCGGCTTTTAATTTGATGATATCTATCTGATATGGGAAAAATTATCGCTATTGCAGCACCGAAGGGGAAAGTTGGGAAATCAACTTCAGCCATAAATTTATCTGCAGCTTTAGCATTATCCGGCAACAGGACAATGTTAATTGATTTGGATCCTGCCGGCGCTTGCATAACTGGGTTGGGTTTTGGCAAAAAGGAAGCAACTGAAGATATATTTGATCAAAAAGAAAATATCACTTCTGTAAAACCGCATTTATTAAAAACCAAAATAATAAATCTCGAGTTACTAAGAATAAGACGATTACCTTATATTAAAGAGGAAAAATCAGCTGAGCTAAAAAAGAACGAATATATATTGCGAAATATTTTAAGACCGGAACTATCTCATTATGATTATATAATTATGGATTGCCCTCCGCATTTGAAGGGAACAATGAATGCTTGCCTGATTGCCGCTGATAGTATTCTTATTCCTACTGTGCTTGCCGGCTTCTCTATTGCTGTGGTAAGCAGAATGATTGCACAGGCAGATTTTATTCGTGAAAAATTTAACCATCAACTAAAAATCGCCGGAATATTCCTTACAATTTTCGAAAAAGATAATGAGATTGCTGCTGTTATTAAAAAAGAATTAACTGAAATTTATGAGGGATATATATTGAACACATTGATACCAAAAAGCCCTAGGGTCCGACAAGCATTCAATAATAAAAAACCAGTAGTAATATATAATCCTGAAGATGAGGCTGCAAAAGCTTATCGAAAGCTAACTGCGATCTCCAACTCCGCGGAAGAGGCCCTTGCCCTCGGTCCCAATCTTTATTATATAAAGGGTCCGGTGAGTCGAAGTTTTAAGGAAGAATGAAAAAGTTTATAAAGATTTGAAGTTTAAAGAGAAAAATTATTCTGAAGAGAAAATTTTAGATTTGATGGTTAAGCATCCAGATTTAGTCCAGCGACCAATAATAGAGAAAGGAAACAAAGCAATTCTTGCCCGCCCGCCTGAGAGAATTAAGGAACTGTTTTGAGAAATTAGAGTATTAATTGACAGTTTTTAAAACCGTCCCCCCTCTCTCTTTTACAAGTAAAAGACAGAGTTTTGCGGGGGACGTTAGGGTGAGGGATCGTATTTTAACAATACTTTTTGAATGATGCAAATTAATTATTACAAGAAAAGAACAATCTTATTCCAGTCAGAAGGTCATTGCTTAACAATTATGGATAAGTTTTTTATTTTTACCTGAAAAAATGAGCTTATTATGATTAGTAAAGAACTTTTAGATATACTCTGCTGTCCCGAGACTAAAGCGGATTTAGTTTTGGATGAGAATCATCTTGTTTCAACAGATAAAAATACACGCCGTCGTTACAGGATTGAGGATGATATACCGATTATGCTTATAGATGAATCCGAACAGGTTCCAATGGATGAATGGAAAGAGATAATGAAAAAACATGGCAAAAAAGTTGATTAATAAATTTTGGATATTAATGATTGAGATAAATATTAAATCAACTGAGGCAAGATAAAATGGATCCCGTAAACATTATAATACTTCTTAATATTATCGGAACTTTTAGTGCGAATGTAAAAGGCGCGAAACAGGGTCTTAAATCCACCGTCAGCGAGGTTAAAGAAAAACCAAAAACATTTCTTCAGAAGTTTCCTCCAATTCTTTCAATGCTTTCATTGGTTGCGCTTATACTTGCTGTATTTCAAATCGGCACATTGGAATACCTTGAAGAATTTGCTGTTGTGCGTTATATCGGGCTTGCAGTTTACCTTGTATTTTCGTGGATACAGGTTTGGTCTTTCAAAACCCTTGGTGAAAATTATTCACAGGACATTATGATTAAGAAAAAACATCAACTTGTCACTAAAGGACCTTTTAGAATCATCAGGCATCCACAGTATCTTTGTCAGATTATTCTGGATATCGGTGCTGCCGTTGCAACATTAAGTTATATAGTAGGCGGGTTTGCATTAATAGAGATTCCAATTTACATAATGAGAGCAGTAGCTGAAGACAAATTGCTTGCAAAACATTTTACCGAATCATTTTCTGAATACAAAAAGAAAAGCGGATTTATGATTCCTTTTATTGGCTAAACTATTCATTCCATTGAAAAAGATTTTATTTACATTCCTCCTCATAATTCCATTCGTAATTGCATTTGCACAACAACCTGAAAAACTAAATATCATAACAGATAAAGGAAGTAAGACAATCCCTGTCTGGATGAGAGAAGGGAACAGCTACATTTCAATCTCTGATTTGGCAAAAGCTTTGTCTATAAATTTTTTTGAAAGTGAAAGAACTGGTAAAGTAGAAATTAAATCAAATTATTTTTTACTTAAGTCAACACCTAACAATCCTTACTTAGTATTGACCTCAAGATCAACTGGTATAGCCAAAGTATTTCAATTGCCCAAATCGAGCTATGTTAAGCATGGTAAAACTTTCGTCCCTCTCAATTTAGCACTTCAACCACTAGAAGTAATTTTAGAACGTAAATTAGAGTTCAGAAAACCTGATAAACTAATTATTGGCGATCCTATAAAATCGTTTGTAGAAGGGAAGGAATGGATGCTGGAAAATCCTGATCTTCCACCTACAAGCGGTTATGGAATTACAGGATTATCAGTAACAGAAAAAGTTAACGGGACGTTAATTCGTGTATTTTCTAAAACAAGAATTCCTTCATATTTCAGTTCATTCGATGATGGTGAACTCACAATAATTTTTCGCAAAGTGAACGCTGATATTCAAAAAACAACCCGTGATAATACAGGTAATCTAGTTAAGAAAATTGAAGCGAGGAATGTTGGACCCGATGTTGAGTTCAAACTAAAAGTTGGTAGCGATTATTCAACTAACGAAGTGATGAATGTTCCGGGAAGTAATGATATTATAATTACTATTCACAATAAAATATTTTCAAAGAATCAGCAGACTCAAAAAAAGATTGATAAATGGGATTTTGATGTAGTTGTGATTGATGCAGGGCATGGTGGCAAAGATCCCGGTGCAATTGGAATTGGTAATCTTAAAGAAAAAGATATTACTCTCGCAGTTGCATTGAAGTTGGGTGAGATTCTAAGGAAACAAATGCCCGATGTTAAAGTTGTCTACACAAGAAACAATGATACATTTATAGATCTTTATAAGCGCGGTAAAATAGCAAATGAGAATAACGGAAAACTTTTTATTTCGATTCATTGTAATTCAACAAAGAAGAAACCGTCTGATGCGAGTGGTGCAGAAGTTTATCTTTTAAGACCGGGAAGAACCGAAGAAGCAATTGAGATTGCAGAAACAGAGAACAGCGTAATCAGGTACGAAGATAATCCACAGAGATATGAAAAGCTTACAGATGAAAATTTTATTCTTGTAAGCATGGCGCATTCAGCTTATATGAAGTACTCGGAGAAATTTGCTGAGCTTCTTCATAAAGATTTTAATGCGAATTTGAAATTGAAATCGAGAGGAGTTAAACAGGCAGGATTTTACGTTCTTGTTGGTGCTTCTATGCCGAGTGTTTTGGTCGAAACAGGGTTTATTTCAAACAAGGATGATGCAAAATTCTTAAAATCGGCATCAGGACAAAAACAGGTTGCTGAATCAATATTCAGTTCAATTAAAACCTATCGCAAATTTTATGAAGATGCTATTGATGCGGAACTCTAAAAAGCTTATTTTCTTTAAAATGATTAAGGTTTTGACTAAAAATCTGTGATTTTGGACATAATTGATATGAATCCATTTGGTAACTTTTTTCATCATATTAGTGTGAATAATTATTAACAAAAAAGGTCACGCAAAAATGAAAAATTTAGTTGAAGGAAATGATTTTAATTTTGAGCAGGAAGTGTTACAATCCGATACGCCGGTTCTTGTTGATTTCTGGGCTCCCTGGTGTGGTCCTTGCAGAATGGTTGCACCAGTTGTAGAAGAATTAGCAGATGAATATCAGGGAAAATTAAAAGTTGTAAAACTTAATACTGATGAAAATCAAAATACAGCAATGATGTACGGAATAAGAAGCATTCCAACTTTAGGAATATTCAAAGACGGACAGGTTGTTGATGCGGTAATCGGTGCTGTTCCAAAAAAATATTTAG
>JARRKF010000238.1:0-3493 GCA_037388405.1 Ignavibacteriaceae bacterium
CATCCGGGTATGGCCGGACCAACGGCGCCCGGGACGGTTTTGCCCATAAGCGTTGAATTACACACACCGGTGCATTCGGTTTGACCGAATACTTCCAGAATATCAATTCCCATCGTTCCGAAAAATCGGGAGACTTCGGCGGATAGCGGAGCAGCACCACTGGCAAAGAAGTTTGTTCGATCCAAACCCAGTTTTTGCCTTATCTTGCTGAAAACCAGTTTGCTGGCCACCGCCCATTTTTTTCCTAGCATAAAAGGCATCTCTTTATTGCCGTTCCGGTATATCCTGGCTTTCTCACCAACCCTCACAGCCCAGTTAAATAAAGATTTTTTAATGAATGATGATTCTGATACCGTCTCCAGAATTCCGGAGTAGACTTTCTCATACAACCGCGGTACAGAAAAGAAAAGGGTTGGACGCACCTCAACCAGATCATCCCTGATCGTCTCCAGACTTTGTGCAAATGAAACGATGTTGGCCAGGATAATTCCCACATAGATGGTTACAACCTGCTCGGCAATATGTGACAGCGGTAAAAATGATATGGTTTCTTCTTCATAGGCAGTATTATAGCGGGTCATTAAACTTGATATTTCAAAAACAATATTCTTTTGGGTCAGAATTACACCTTTGGGCGGACCGGTGGTACCCGAGGTATAAATGATTCCGGCCGGAGAATCCGGTGTCAGTTTTTCAATTTGGTCCTTAAGAAATCCCACTGATTCATTTTGATTTTCTGTGCCAAGTGCAATAAGCTCATCATAATTCATTACCCCGGCAGGCGGCTCATTAAACAACAGGACGGTTTTCTTCAGAGTATCCAAATTATGTCGCCAGCTATCGGTTTTGGAAAGTTGCTGACGATCCTGAACCAAAATTAACCTGGCCTCGCTGTGTTCGACCACATACTTAACCTGTTCCGGGGTATTGCTGGGGTAAATTGGGACCAGGTATGCACTAAGACTCTGAACCGCCAGGGAAATAAAAACCCATTCCGGACAGTTGCTGGATAACAAGCAGACTCTATCCAGTGGTCCGATTCCTAATTTTGCAAGTCCGCCAGCCACTTTTTCCACATTATCAAAATAGTCATCCCAGGTGTATTCCTGCCATTGAGCATCTTTTTTATACCGAAGGGCAGCACGATTCGAACCGTATTTTGTCGACTGTTTCAAAAAGATCTCCGGAAGCGTCTTTCCGGTAACCGGTATGTCTCTTAAAGGTGGGCCCTTATGAATTGTGGCAAACTTTGTCATTTACCCTCCTTGTTTGGAGGAATATTTTAAGAATTTTGCTCTGATGAAAATTTAAATTGTATTCGTTCCTACCGATCTCCCTTCCATTCCTAACCCATCCAAAAGCATTTTATTTTACAAAACGGAAATGTAAATTTCCAGTATAATCTTGTGAATACGAATTATTCCCCAACTCTTACTATTCTGTTCCATCACCCGGGCTTAATATATCAACAGGCAAAAACCAGGAATAAAAAGAGTGAGGGATTATTTTAGACTTTCATACTTTGATAATGTAGATTGTGTCATCATTATTTTATGTGTAAAGAGTTCTGTTCTTTTATTCTTTTATCCAAATATTAAGCGAATGATCATCGGAAAGTATTTTTAGTAATTAATTTAGTCAGAGATACTGATACTACATTTAAATTTTCAAATAATTTATAAAGGTCGTCTTAATATATATTCAAATACTAATTTTGGTCTTCTAATAATCTGTTGATAAATTAATTTTACAAAAAATAATGGTTGTCTAAAAATTAATCTCCATATAGTGCCTGAATCTATTGGATATTTTGCAAAAAGTCTGTTTAACAGTATAAAAAGCTTTTCAGAAGAAATATATCTGGTTCTTATATTTACTCTATAACAATTATATTTGGAATAATCATTCAAATTCGTAACCAAATTCTCTTTTATCAGTTCATCTCTTATTAAAGTATTAGGATACGGAGTTAATGGCATAAACATTGGAATATCTATTTTGAGCTTTTTTACAAAATTATAATTTTTCCAGATAGTTTTCTCTGTATCATTAGGATTTCCAATAATAATTCCTCCAAGAACAATAATTCCAGCCCTTTTTAATTCTCTAACAACACTATATATATCAGAACTTCTGAATTGTCTATCTTTGTTTAGAAATTTTAGTATTTCATCCGATTCATTTTCTATTCCTATAAATGCCCACTTCGTTCCCGCTTTCACCATTACATCAATAAGTCCTGGGGTATTTTTCAGCCCTTTTACGCTTACTTGAACAAAGAATCTAAGGTCATTTAGTTTAGCCTCAATTATTGCTTCACAAATCTCTTTATAGCGTTTACTATCTATGGTTATATTATCATCACTTATGATAATGGCCTTACAACCATGCTTTTTAACGTTTCTTATGTCTTCAATAACCCTTTCGATCTTATGTCTTCGGAAGCTCCTCCCATACATTGAGGTAATACAACAAAAATTACAGTCATACACACATCCCCTAGACGTCTCAACAACGTCAGCAGGATAACCAAAAAAATGAAATCCTTTGTTTATAATCCTGGTACTTCTATCGGGAAGTTTTATTTCACCAAGATTTGCTAATCTACCTTCAGGATTGTGAATAACTGCATCACCATTTTTATATGATATATTTGGAATATGATCAAAAGGACCTTCATGGACAATAGAATTAACAAGTTTATTAAATACAATCTCACCCTCACCTCTGATCAGAAAGTCAATAAAATTACGATCACTACATTCAAAAATTTCTTTATAAGATGTAGATGGATGATAGCCTCCAAAAACAACTTTAATATCTTTGTTAAATGATTTTGTGATTTTTGCAAGTTCTAAGGAATCTTTATACTGAAATGTTGTACAACTAAACCCAACTAAATCTGGTTTATAATCATCTAGCAATTTTTTAAAATAATCTCTCGGATGAACACCTGCTACTATTAAATCTATAACCTTTACATCACATACTTTCCTATTCAAATTTGCAGCTATTGAACAGAGTCCCATATTGGGAACTCTTACTAAAATATCAAATCCCAGTGTACGCACAGGACTTGCAACCAGTAAAATTCGTAACATTTCCATCCTCGAAATTATAAAAATTTTAAATTCATGAAATAATTGAACTATAAAATAAAGTAATTTTTGTAATTGTTCGTCTTAATATTTTTGGCACTCTAAGTTATTTGACATTAATAGATCGACTGAATATATCGTAGATAATATAAAGATAATGTACCTACTAATTAAATTAAATTTCAATAACCCCTTTATCCCATACCACAATACCAAAGTTTCTCAGATTAATACTCAACCAGACGGATTAAAATGCTCCATCAGCATTAGGAGAGTCTCCTGGTATGCTGTGCCCAATATCCCACATCTCAACGATCTGGTCTCCTTTGAACCGAAAGAGATGGATAACCGCCATTTCCTCGCCACCTTCTTTTAAAATCAAACGGGAGTGCACT
>JARRKF010000239.1:0-8261 GCA_037388405.1 Ignavibacteriaceae bacterium
AATTATTATTCAACTTTGCTTTGCCATAACCATTCGGAACGAAAAGACAAATAACATCGATATCAATTATGAATTGTTCAGGGGAATAATCAATTTCTTTTAACATTTGAATTCTTGATAGAGATGGTTTTTTGGAAAGGAACATGAAATAAATTCTTTCGGTGTTTTTCTTTTTGTCTTTTAGAAAAGTATTTTTATCAATAACACTCTTAAGTTCATCAGGTGTTTTTAGTATTACATCAACTTTATAACCGAACTTGTTTAATATTTCATTTTCTATTTTAGTGCGAATTGTTCTTTTATTAGTTGATTTACCTTTGAATAAAACATTTCCACTTTGAATATACGTCTGAACATTTGTGAACGATAAATCCTCAAAAAGAATTCTAAGATCGGTCATTTTTATTTTTTTCTGACCGCTTACGTTTATGCCCCTTAATAAAGCAATGTATTTTTCCATCAGTTTAACTTCAATATAAAATAACTGATCCCATTCACCATGATTGATATGTTATTATCATTAACCTGAAAGTATGTATTAGTGATAAGATTTTCAGCTCTTCTTATGTTGTAGAATGATGGAATATTCAACTTCACTTCATGCGGTTTTGAATCTTTATTAAGAATTACTAGTATTCTTTCATTCATATCAGATCGTAAATAAGCATAAATATTATTATCGGCTTCTAAAGTATAAAAATCTCCATACCTCAATGCAGGATGATCAACTCTTATATGAACTAATTTGCTAACCTCCTTGAACATTTGTTTTTCATATTGGTTCAAATCGTTTCCGAATCGCATCATTCGTCTATTATCTGGATCAGAAGCTCCTGTCATCCCGATTTCATCACCGTAATAAATTACAGGAATACCAGGTATAGTTAAAATATAAGCAAGATACAGTTTTAGTTTTTCGTAGCTTGAGGGATGATCAACTTTTGGCGGATTATTCCATGCCAAATCGCTAGCTCTTCCATCGTTAATTTCAAGGTCACTGTCGGCCATCGCCATGTATCTTATTTTATCATGACTATCAGCAAGGTTCCCCATTAAATGATTTACACCATAAACCTGAAAAGTTTTTTGCATTTGAAGATCAAGCAGCTTAAATGAATTATCTTTATGAAGAAAAACTGGAATAGCGGTGTCATATAAATTAAAATTGAACTGCGCATTAAGCTGACCGTTATTAACGTATGAACTTATCAGATCGAAGCCACCAAAGGTTTCACCAATTTGGTAAACTTGAGTCTCTTCAGGTATTTCTATCCTTTCTTTTATCTTTTTTGTAAGAAGTCTCCAGAACTCATTAGGAACATGCTTTACAGCATCGTGCCTGAATCCGTCGGCGTGAGTTTCTTCGAGCCACCAGACAGCATTATCAGTCATTGTTTCCAAAGCTTCTTTTGAATCCACATAATCAAACGAAGGCATATAAGGTTCGAACCAGGTTGTTAAACGATATTCATCCCAGAGACGCAAATTTTTTCTTCCATCCGGCAGATCAAGTTGACCAAACCAATCACGATGATTTTTCCACAAAGGATTTTCTTCATGAACATGATGTGCAACATAATCAAGTAGAATTTTTATTCCATGACTATGAGCTTTACTAATCATATTCTTTGCAAGCTTCATATCTCCGAAATGTTCTTCAACTCCTTCTAAAGAAACTGGCCAGTAACCATGGTAGCCTGTATAATATCTGTGAGGAGAAGGATATTCTCTGTATGCTTTATTTGTATTGTCAACTATCGGAGAAATCCAGAATGTGTTTACACCAAGCGAATCAAAATAACCTTCATTTATCTTATTAATAATTCCCTGCAGATCTCCACCGTTGTAATTAGCTTGTTTGAAAAGTGAATCGTGAACGATTGGTTTGTCATTTGTTGAGTCTCCATTATTAAATCTGTCAATCATCAAAGAATAGATGATTGCGTCCTGCCAGTTTTTGGGAGAATTGTTGTCAACTGGCTTACCATCTATAATTTTAGTAGACTGAATGTTTGTAAACTTTCCACCAATCCTTACTGCTACTCTTAATAATCTTTCGCCTTCAATTAAATCGTCCGGAAAAAGGAGAGAAATTTTATTTCCATCAACTTTAATGAGGTTAGTATTAACCAGTTGATTATCCAGAAGTGCAACAATATTCGTCTCATTTATTTTTGATTGTTCCGGTTCTTCAAAGTAGTAGTTGTACTTTTTTACCTGGTCTTCTGCTTTAAAATTTAAAGAGTGAAGGAATAGATTATCTTCTTTCGATGGTTCAATTATAATTACAGAATTATAATCTCCGAGTCCGTTTGGAACTTTAACAGGATTTCTCGGATCAATTAGCTCAGTACCGTCGACATAAAATTTGTATTCATATCTTCCCGGATCAAGCGGAATGCTGATTTCATAAACTCCGTTACCATCTTTATCGCTCATTGGGAGACTGTTACGATCCCAGCTATTAAACTGTCCGAAAAGATTCACCTGTTTGCGCATAAAAAATATCACTTATTACAATTTCTTTTTCTATTCCCTCTTCAAGATTTATTGGTTGAATGATATCCTGAATCTTTTGTGTGTGGTTCTTTGAACAGCCGAGAAAAAATAATAGTAAAATAGGCAGGTAGTAAAGTTTTTTAATCATCATTATTTGGTCAATATTTTTTGATTGTTTGAGCAAAGTTACTAATCAGTGAGGAAATAATCCGAGTAAAATTCTATTCACTGTATCTCCTTTACTTTTATTTTATTTCAGTTCACTGATATCATCAAGAGTAAAACAGTGTTCGTGTCGCCTCATTCCAATTTTAGGGTAATAATCAATTGCTGCAGGTGCCGAAAGCAAAATAATTTTTGCTTGCGGTGCTGCTTTTTTAGTCTCTTCAATCAATCTTTTTCCAATCCCCATTTTCTGGTATTTAACATCAACAGCCAGGTCGGATAAGTATGTGCAATAAGCAAAATCTGTCACTGAACGGGCAACGCCAACTAGCTTTTCGTCTTCTTTCGCGGAAACTATAAGATTAGCACTAGCACACATCTTTTTTATTCTTTCTAAATCATCAACCGGTCTTCTTTCTGCCAAAGTGCTTTTTATCAGAACTTCAAGGAACTCACTTGGATCCAGAGCATTTTCTATTTTGTATGTAGTTTTACTCATAATTATTTATTAAGTTATCCATTATAATTTTGTTAAATGAATATCATCGATCCACACAGTGCCGATTCCATCCACAACTACATTCAACTTTATTGCATCCGGCATTTCATTTTTTCTTAAGTTGAAAACAGTTCTCAAATCTTTCCACTCCGATGTTCCTGTAATGATTGAATCGAATCCTCTTGAGAAATATTCTCCCTTATTCTTAAAAACACACCACATTTCGAGATAAGCTTGCCCCTTCAGATTTTCTGATTTTACCTTTGCCTGATAAATCAGTTGGGCATCTTCAACCCTGACATCAGTTACATTAAATAAATTAATTACTACCGGTTTTGATGCTTCAATTTTTATTGAGCTGTTGCTGTCAGCGGAAACCGAATCATCGAGTACTATTCCAGATTGAGCTACTATTCCGTTCAAATCTTTAATTGGAAAAAATTTTAGTTCAGTTGACTCGGTTTGTACCTGGCAGGAGAGAAGTAAACATATTGAAATTAAAAAAGTATAAATTATTTGCTTTGGCATTTTATTCACCCTCATTAGGACAATGTTTAAATTCAATTTAAGCATGAAATAAAAAAAGCGAAGAACAATTTCTCATCCTTCGCTTTGTAAAAGTTCATCCCGAATTACTTCAGGATTGCATCCTTAGCTGCTTTAGCTATTCTGAATTTTAAAACTTTTTTTGCCGGAATTACAATTGTTTCACCGGTGGCAGGGTTTCTGCCCATTCTTTGAGCTCTGTTAGAAACTTTGAGTTTGCCAAGACCCGGAAGAACAAAATCTTTTTTAGCCTCTTTATAAGAAAGTTTTACTAACTCATCCAGAAATTGTCCCGCAACCTTTTTGGTGGTTTTGGTTTTGTTGGCAAGATGGTTAATTATCTCGCTCTTTGTCATTGATTTAGCCATTGATCCCTCCGATATAATTTTTGTTATTAGTTGTAATTATGTACATTAAGGTGATTTCTAATTATATTTTTTTACTCATTTATAATTCTCTATTTTGTTTTAGTGAAATGAAGAAAATTATTTCATAGTGCAATTAATGATAAAGCAACTTTCAGCACTCATACTTTTCTCTACGCTTTCATTTTCGCAAAATGTTGATTCTTTAAAAATTTCAAACAATCGCGTCGGTTCAGATTCAACCATAGTCTCAATAAGCGACACAACTTCAATCGCCGATACACTTAAGAAAACCGAAATCGCAATTCGTGATACAATTATTCCAATCCAGGGTGAACCACTTACGGATGTAAGTACGATTATTGATAAAAAAACATTTTTATTCCAAAACTACCGTTATACCGGTGATCTCTTGCGTTCTTTCAATTTGTATTTTATTAAAGATCTTGGCTTTGTCGGCTATCCGAGCGAAAGTTTCATTTATGGAGTAGGGGATAATGGCGTAAGTTATCTGCAGGATGGAGTTTTCATTAATACCAGATATACCAATTCACTTGATCTTAATCTTGTGCAGAGCGAAGATATTGATTCAATAGAAATTGTTCCTGCGCCGCGTGGATTTTTATACGGACCTTATAACAATCCTGTTACAGTTAACTTTATAACGAAGGAATTTATCTCGCCTGAACCTTATTCAAGAATAAAATATTATCAAGGACCTGATGGCGAAGCAATGATTGACGGAAAGTTTTCTGCACTTGTTGCAAGAAGATGGAATTTAGCTATGGAGGTTACCAACAGATCAAAAGATGAAACTTATGTAAATACAGATTTAAGTCTCTGGCAGGCAAATGCAAAGTTAAAATATTTTGCGTCAGATGATTTTAATATCAGCGGTTCATACTATTATGTGCGTAAACAACAGGGAGAAAACGGAGGTGTTAATCTGGACAGTTTAAATAAAATATCCGATAATCCGGGTTCCGATCTTTACCAGCCATTTATAGCACCTGTTTATTATCCAAACAGAAAAGTTGATATAACTCAACATAACTTTTGCCTAAGAACACTTGCGAAACCTTTTGAAAATTCCAAGCTGGACTTATCTCTTTATTACAGATATAATTTTGATGAATTAAGAGATTTTAGGGATAGTCTTAATATTAAAGAAGATGAGGAGAATAAAAGATTCGGGGCATCTTTAAATTTCTATTACGGTTTTGATTATATCACTTTTCAACTGTTAGGTGATTATCAAAAAATAATCACGAATTTTCAAAATAATTATGGCGACTCAAATAATAAAGATGAACATTATAGTATTGCAGGTTTGGTATCGTTACATACTTTGGACCAGTCGCTGAAGCTATCAATTTTTTATAAGTCTTTTCATTGGGAAATGCCAAATCTAGGTAATTATTCAGGAGTTGGAGTAGACTTAAAATACGTATTAAATAATTCATTTTCTTTTTATGCTGGATACTCGATAAGAGAAGAATATTGGAATGGAGATGCTTCTTCCTTTGAAGCGGGAGTGAGATGTAATTATTCGGGTTTATTGCTTGATGCGAAGTACTTTAATAATGAACACTTTGACTACAGGTATGGTTTGGGTGGACCAGAAATTATTCGAGATCGTTATCAAGAAAGAATAAGAGGTGCCGGTCTCGATCTAAATTATAAATTCTGGTTGCTTCTATTAGAGACCAATACTTCTTATTATTTTAAAGTCGAAGATGAAAGTCCGATTAATCTTCCGGATTGGCAGTTTGTTGGAGGTATTTATGTCAACAATTTATTTTTTGAAAATAATCTTGATTTGAAGGCAGGTTTCAGATTTTATTATACGGGTACGATTAATACATCTCTAATTTACAATGGAACTAATGTTACAGTCGATCCAACCAATAAACTCGATTTTACTTTAGCAGGTGAAATTAAGAAAGTTGCAATTGTCTATTTCATCTGGGAGAATTTGTTCGGTAACCAATATTACATTACACCTTATTATCCAATGCCAGAGAGAAATATTCGATTTGGTTTAGCGTGGGAGTTGTTTAATTAGCCCGATTTGTCATTGCTAATCCCAATTTATTGGGATGAAGCAATCTCAATAGTGGTTAAAAGATTGCTTCGTTGTTGCACTCCTCGCAAAAAGAAGTTCAGATTCCGGATGTCGCTTCGCTCCTCCGGAATGACAAAGTATTATAGACTGAGCATATCTTTAAACTTAACAGCTTGTCTTCTTGAGACTTCAACTTTGTGACCGTCTTTTAGTTTAACCAGTAAGCCGCCGTTTAACCACGGCTCGATTGAATCAACCCATTTCAAATTAATTATGTGTTTTCGGTTTGCACGGAAGAAGACTTTGCTGTCGAGTCTTTCATCGAGATAATTTAATGTGCGAAGAATTAGAGGTTTATTTTCTTCAAAGAAAAGTCGCACATAATTTCCTTCAGATTCAAATAATCTTATCTTCTCCAATTTTACAAACCAGCATTTATCACCATCTTTTACAAAAACCTGGTCGTTCTCCGCAAGGATGTCTTTATCTGATTCTGCAATAACTCTCTTTCTTCCTTTTTCAATGAGCTTGTTGACTGTTTCTTCAAGTCGCTTTGGTTCAATTGGCTTGAGGAGATAATCGAGAGCATTGTACTCAAAGGCTTTCAATGCATATTCGTCATAAGCTGTTGTAAACACAATAATCGGAACCGCATCAAGTTCTTCAAGCATTTCAAATCCGGATTTTCCCGGCATTTGAATATCAAGGAAGACAAGATCAGGTCTTAGTTCATTAATTTTTTCGATTGCGTCGTCAGCATTTACTGCTTCGCCCACAACCTGTAAATCTTTAAAAGGTGTTAACAACCTTTTTAATTCAGTGCGGGCTAATCTTTCGTCATCGACTATTAAAGCTTTCATTTTTCTCCTCCGATTTGTTTTGGTTCAACATTGTTGAAACCGATATACCCCGACGAATTCGGGATTGGAATTTCGACTTCTGCAAGAACGGTATCTCCGTTCTCATTTTTTATTGAAAAATTTGCGTTCTCACCAAAGAGCAGATTCAGCCTGTGTTTAGTGTTGCTTACACCAAAACCGTTTGAATTTTTCAATTGCTCTTCGCTGAAGTGACCGCTGTTTCTGATTTCAATTCTTAATCTTGATC
This sequence comes from Ignavibacteriaceae bacterium, assembly GCA_037388405.1. Classification (GTDB taxonomy): domain Bacteria; phylum Bacteroidota; class Ignavibacteria; order Ignavibacteriales; family Ignavibacteriaceae; genus IGN2. Next base: position 7,247 of record JARRKF010000239.1, read on the forward strand.
CGTTTGATGTTGATTGAATTCTGGATTTTAAATTTATTTCCCCGCCTTTTGTCATTTTTGAAACGCCGTGTTTAATTCCGTTTTCAATCAGAGTTTGAATCATCATTGGCGGAATTTCTATTTTCTCAGATGCTTTGTCTACATCTAATTTATAATTAAGCCTGTCTTCAAATCTTATTCGTTCAAGGTCAAGATAATTTTTTACAGTTTCAATTTCATCTTCAAGAGGAACTCTTTCCATCCTTTCCATTTGCAAAGAGTAGCGAAGTATGTTTGATAATTTTGTTATACGAATGCTGTTCATCGCATTAAACATAAAATGCGGATTGAGTTGCGACTTTAGTGTTTTCAATTCATAATCTTTTACTGCAGCTTCCCATATCAGCGATTCAATTTCTTTCTTCTTGTAATTTTCCATGTAATGAACAACAAAATAAATCAGGCACCAAAGAAGAGTAATTCCACTTAAATTTACCGAGCCTGCAATTGGACGTGCAATATTAAATTCTTCGTGCATAGTTCCGGCAAGATAGCTTGCAGCAAATACCAAAGCGTAAATAATTGTGCCGGTAACTATGCTGGCAATGATGACTCGAGGAATTAACTTTTTAAGCTGAAGCTGAAGCCAGTTATTTTTTCTGATTACTCCACGAAGCAGATGTGTAAAAAGAATTCCAATTAAACCAAGGAATATCCATACTAAAATTCTTTGCCATGGAAGCTTATGAAAAGATGCAATGATGAAAAGATTGATCGCGACGTAGAATGACCATCCAGCAACCTGACTTATCCAGTAAATTTGTTTGCGGCTAAGTTTCATTTCTTTTTCCGGATGCTGCCCTTTAAGTGTATCCTGAAAATTTATAGGTAATTTTTTCTCTCTGCTCATCAAATATAATCTTATTCGTTCAAGGTCAAGATAATTTTTTACAGTTTCAATTTCATCTTCAAGAGGAACTCTTTCCATCCTTTCCATTTGCAAAGAGTAGCGAAGTATGTTTGATAATTTTGTTAT
>JARRKF010000240.1:0-1974 GCA_037388405.1 Ignavibacteriaceae bacterium
ATTAGTCCTTAAGATTCATGTATGATATTATGCAATAAAAAACCCCTGCAATAAGCTATTACAAGGGTTCTGAAAGTTTTGATATATTTTTTTATAATGCTTTCAACTCGTGAACAAGTTTGCTCATAGCTTCTTTCGAATCTCCAAAATACATAAGTGCATTCGGATAGAAGAAAAGTTCATTATCAATTCCAGCATAACCAACATTTAGTGAGCGTTTATTTATAACAACTGTTTTTGCATAATCTACATTTAAAATCGGCATTCCATAAATCGGACTGCTTGGATCAGTTCTTGCTGCAGGATTAACGACATCATTTGCACCTATTACAATCACGACATCAGTATTCGGGAAATCATCGTTTATATCTTCCATTGCAAGAAGCTTATCATAAGGAACTTGTGCTTCTGCAAGAAGTACATTCATATGTCCAGGCATTCTTCCTGCAACTGGATGAATTGCAAATCGAACGTTTACTCCTTTCTTTTCCAGTATATTCATCAAATCTCTTACGGCGTGCTGTGCTTGACCGACTGCCATTCCATAACCGGGAACAATTATTACACTGCTTGCACTTTCAAGAAGCATTGCAAGCTCTTCAGCATCAATTGATTTTGCTGTTCCTTTATGCTCTTTACCACCGGCGGCAGGTCCTTCAGCACCGGCAGAAGCCCATCCTCCCATCACAACATTCAGAAGAGAACGGTTCATAGCTTTGCACATAATGTTTGTAAGAATTAAAGTTGAACCGGCTAGTCCTGAATAAGAGTTCAACAATGAAATAGCAACGGGCATATCCGCACCACCAATTGGCAATACCAGCAATACTCCAAGCACGAGAGAAATCGCAGTTATGACTAAAACGATCACAATGTCCGTTGGATTAATGAGAATGAGCACTCCCCCTGCAAGTACTACTAAAATCATTAACAAATTTAATGGGTGTTGTAAAGGATATTTGACGACTTTGCCGGTAACTAGTCCCTGTAATTTTCCAAATGCAATCATTGACCCGGTGAAAGTTACTCCACCAATAAGAAGACTAAGCACTATTGCAATTCCAGTATCCATAGGAAGATTAAACGGCAGTCCCCTATCAGCAGGATAATTTGGATTAAGCTTAAAATATTCTGCTAATGCTACAAGTGTTGATGCTCCTCCGCCAAATCCATTTAACATACCGACCATCTGCGGCATTCCTGTCATAGGAGTTTTGTAAGCAAGAACCAAACCTACTCCGGATCCAACTACAGCACCGATAATGATCCATTCAAATGTCAAAACGTTCTGATCGAGTAAAGTAACTGCAATTGCCATGAACATACCAATGGCAGCAAATAGATTTCCTCTTCTTGCTGTCTTTGGTGAACCTAAAAACTTAATACCAAATATGAAGAATATTGAAGAGACAAGATAAGCGATTTCAATAGCTATTCTCATTGCTGCACCTTACTTCCCTTCAGAGCCGCTTTTTGACGGCTTCTTAAACATTTTAAGCATTCTGTCAGTTACAAGAAATCCACCGACAACATTTATCATTGCAAAAATGACTGCAACCATTCCGAGTATTGTACTTATTGTAAACTGCTCGAGTCCGGCACTGAGAATTGCACCAACAATTGTGATCCCCGATATTGCATTGGAACCTGACATTAAGGGAGTATGAAGTGTGGGAGGTACTTTGGTTATCAACTCAAAGCCCACAAAAATTGCAAGCACAAAAACATAAACGTGCATTAAAAATAAAAAGTTTTCCATCTTCTGTTTACCTTTAATTAAATTCTAAAAAATCGAAATAAGTTTTAATTAATTAAAGCTTTTATTCTATCATGAATTACCGAACCATCATGTGTAATTAACGATCCTTTAACAATCTCATCATCAAGCTTTAACTCAACTTTACCTTCTTTACCAATATGCTGAATTAAACTAAGAATATTTTTTGAATACATATCACTTGAATGTGTTGGAAC
>JARRKF010000240.1:1995-9148 GCA_037388405.1 Ignavibacteriaceae bacterium
GGAGCTTTTTTGCCGGGCACAAGTGCTGTTGTTATTACAATATCAGCTTCCGTGATGTGTTTGAAAATTAGATCTTTTTGTTTTTTCAAGAATTCTTCTGAAGCCTCCTTCGCATAACCGCCGGCATCCTGCATATCTTCGGCACCTTCTACTTCAATAAATTTTCCACCAAGACTCTGTACTTCTTCTTTAACTGCAGCTCGAATATCAGAAACCTCAACTACTGCTCCTAATCTTTTAGCTGTACCTAAAGCCTGTAAACCGGCTACACCGGCGCCCATAATTACAACTCTTGCTGGTGAAATCGTTCCTGCTGCTGTCATCATCAGGGGAAAGATTTTACCAAGAGTATCAGCACACATTACTACACTTTTATAACCAGCAATGTTTGCCTGCGAACTTAGTGCATCCATCTTCTGTGCTAATGTTGTTCGAGGGATCCTATCCATCGAGATCACATTTATTTTTTTCTCGGCACACCTCTTTGCGAGTTCCGGATAGTTTAATGGATAAAGAAAAGTTATTAGAAGAGTTCCCGCTTTAAATAAATCTAATTCATTTTTTCCTGCATCTGGATGATCGAGAGGACGCTGAACTTTTATTACAATATCTGCTGATGAGTAAAGTTCATTAAGATTAACAACTTTAGCTCCCGCTTTTTCATACATCTCATTAGTATAACCAGCATTCAGTCCTGCATCTTTCTCAACCTGAACCTGAAAACCTGATTTTATAAGCTTGGAGGCAACATCGGGAACACACGCTACCCGATTTTCGCCAGGCAGGACTTCCCTAGGAACTGCTATTACCATTCCTGAATCTCCTGTTTGAATTAAAAATAATTGATAAATGAAAATTAAAACTGTTATGAGGGAATTCCAAAAAAATAAGCTGTTTTCTAAATAAAAATGAGAAAATGGAACGATTAAATTCTAAGCAGGCTGCTCTTTTGTTAAGCAGTGAAGTGTTCCCAATCCCCAAACCAAATCGACGGAATGAATCCCGATTACTTTTTTATTAGGAAATAATTCTGATAAAATTTCTATTGCAATTCTATCATTCGGATCGTTGAAAGTCGGAACAAGAACAGTATAATTTGAAATGTAAAAGTTTGCGTAGCTGGCAGGAAGTCTTTGTCCTTTGAATACTTGAGGTGAAGGCATAGGCAGAGGCACAACATTTAGTTTCGAACCATTCGGAAGAGAAATATTCTGAAGTCGTTCCCTGTTTTCATTTAACAAATTATAGTTTTCATCAGATGAGTTGCTTTCCTGAACAAGAACAACTGTATCATCATTTACAAATCTGCACAAGTCATCAACGTGACCGTGTGTATCATCTCCAGCTATTCCCTTTCCCAACCAGATTACTTTCGAAATACCAAAATATTTTTTAAAGACTTCAAAATAATCCTGTTTAGAAAAACCGGGATTACGTGTCTGAACTTCTTCATCAAGCAAACACTCTTCAGTTGAAATTAAAGTTCCTTTTCCATTTGTATCAATTGCTCCACCCTCCAGAACAATCTGCTTTCCATTATGTTCAGCAATTAATCTTCTCAAATTTAATTTGTTCGAAATGAGAGATGGAATTTTATCATCAAGTTTATAGTCGTCATACTTTGCCCAGGCATTAGGACTCTACATTCTCTAAATTGCCATTAGAATCTTTTAGAACTTTTTCTGCTTTTAATTTATGTTCATTCGACTGAACAAAAATTCTAACTTTTTCTCCATGCGTAATGTATTTTACAAATTCAGCATAAACGTATGGAATCGGAGAAAATTTACCGGGCCAATCTGATTTATTGTACGGCCAGCCAATCCAGGTTGCCTCGTGATGTGCCCACTCAGGAGGAAGCCTAAAATTACTCATCTAAAAATCTTTTAGTGATATCCTGATAGGAATCAATCCTCCTGTCTCTCAGGAAAGGCCAGTTATGCCTGATATACTCAATTCGGTCAAGATCAATTTCTGCAAGAATAATTTCTTCTTTGTCAGCTGAAGCTTGCGCAATTATCATTCCCTGTGGATCGCAGACAAAGGACTGTCCCCAAAATTCTATTCCCGGGGCTTCATTATTAACTTTTTCCAGTCCAACTCTGTTTACCGCAGCAACATAAACTCCGTTTGCCACTGCGTGTCCTCTTTGAACTGTTAGCCAGGATTCGTACTGAGCTCTTCCGTGTTTTTCTTTTTCATAAGGGTGCCAGCCAATAGCTGTTGGATAAAATAAAACTGCGGCTCCTTGGAGAGCAGTTAACCTCGCAGCTTCGGGATACCATTGATCCCAGCAAATTAGTGTCCCAATTTTTCCGAATGATGTATCAAAGTTTTTAAAACCAAGATCACCTGGTGCGAAATAATATTTTTCATAAAAACCGGGATCGTCTGGAATGTGCATTTTCCTGTAAGTGCCGAGAATGTTTCCATCACTATCAATGACAACTAAACTATTGTGATATACACCTGAAGATCTCTTTTCAAATAGCGGGACAACAACACTTACTTTAAGTTTTTTTGCTATAGAATTTATCGCTTCAGTTGATGGTCCGGGAATGGTTTCAGCAAGATTAAAATTGTCAGTGTCTTCTGTCTGACAAAAGTATTGAGAGCGGAAAAGTTCAGGTAAACAAATTACCTGTGCTCCTGCCTTTGCAGCTTTCTCAATCCAGTTGATAGCTTTTTTTAAATTATCATCAGGATTTTTGCTGAATGAAAGCTGAACTAATCCAATTGTAAATTTATTGTTCATAGACTACTCAAATTCTTTAACAGTCTAAAATTAAAGATTTTCTATCAGGAGAAAAATTGAAAAGTAATTTTATTAAGAAGTTTGTAAGAAGTAGAAAATAATTAAAACTAATTTTTAGTCTTCTGAGTTTAATTATTTAAGCCCGCAGATTCCGAAATAAATTCGGAATGACTTAAGTGATTAATTTAATACCCTGATGTTGAAACAAGAAAACCTTCTTCGTTAAAATCTTTACTACGTAAAAGTTCACCTTCTTTGTAGTATTCTTCTCTCTGAACATTTCCATTTGGATAGTAAGTGCGAGCGAATGAATCAAGCTTTCCGTTGTAGTAACTCTCTACTCTTTTGAATGCACCGTTTTCGTAGTAAGTGTGTTTCTTTCCAACAATTTCACCCATATCATAAATCATATCTGCTTTCTGTAATCCATTCTTGTAATATTCTTTGTAATCTCCATCCAAAATATCATCCACATAATTCCCGACAGATTTTAAAGAGCCATCTTCATAATATTCTACAACAAGCCCATTTTTCTTTCCATCCTTAATAACCGTTTCGAGTTTTAGATGACCATCCGGATAGTATTCTTTTACCATTCCTTTTTTCTCACCGTTTATATAATCTGCAGAAGATTGTAGAATTCCGCTTTCGTAGTAAGTTTTATAGACTCCATTTATTACTCCATTCTCATAAGGAATTTCTTCTTTAAGAAAACCAGAGTTATAATAAGATTTGGCAACTTCCTGTTTAACTCCATCTTTTTCAAAAGTTTCATCAAGTAAAGAACCAGTATCAGAATAATCTTTTAGCAATTCTTCTTTAGATTCAAACTTGCCTTGAAAATCATAACGTTCACGATGCAGCAATTCGTCATTCACATATTCATCTTTAACTCTGAGGTTTCCTGCCATATCATACAACTTCACTATCCCTTCAATCTTATCATTTACAAAGTTAGCATCGACTGCAACCATTTTGTTTTCGTGATAGATATAAACTTTCCCATTTTGCTTACCATCAACAAAAGTTCTCTCGACTTCGACATCGCCATTCTTATAATAAGTTCTAGAAATTCCCTGAAGCAGTCCACCAACATATCTCCATTCACCTTGAAGCTCACCGGTTTTATAATAAGTATAAGTTAATCCTTGCAGCACTCCGTTTTTGTAATCTTGTTCAGCCCAGAGCTCACCGCTTTCGTAATACCAACGAGATACTCCTTCTTTAATTCCATCTTTATAATTCCATTCAATGCTCACTTTACCATCTTCAAAATACCAGGTTGATAGTCCATCCTCTTTACCAAAACTAAATTTCCAATCTTTCCAGAGTTTTCCGTTTGGATAATATTCTTTGTAGAAACCATCAAGCTTATCATACCAGTATTGTCCCTCAGTCTTTAATACGCCATTGGGATAATATGTCTTTACAACTTTAGTTCCCGGTAGTTCCTGAGCTATCGATGTAAAGCTAAGAGTTAAAAATATTATGCTAAATAAAATATACTTCAAAAATTTTTTCATTCTTTGGATTTTTTATTTGAGATGTGAAAATAGCGGAATTTACTTTCAGGATAAATTCATTTTGCTATGACTATTTAAAATCCTTTTGCTGCTACAATTATATCAATAGAAATTTTTCTCGCCAGCTTCTATTGACATATCTATATAATCCTCCTCACGCGGAATAGGACAAGAATATAGGTATGAATATGCACAATACGGGTTGTATGCTTTATTAAAGTCTATCGTGTAAACAAAATTCGGATCAGGATTCAATTCAAAATCCAGATATCTGCCGACACCATAAGTTTCTTTTCCGGTGGTTTTGTCAGTAAACCAGATGCTGTAATATGGTTCTCCGGTTCTGCTGAAACCTTCATAAATATTTACTTTGTAATCTTTATCTTCTTTTTTAAGCTCTACATAACCTATATCAATTACCGTTCTCGATTCACCTTTAGTTCCTCCGATTTTCACTGTGTCAGGTTTATCATATGTGTATAACTTTGATTTGAAAACAAAATCAGGATTTGGTTTAAAGTATCTCAGTGGATGAAATGAAACTGTAGTATCACGATTAAAAGGTGAATGAGGACTAAACTGCATAGAGGAATCTTTTTCCGCCCTGCCTTTTAGAATAGACTGAATATATTCTTTCGTTTCTTTTGATTCAGGCGTCTTTTCTCCGCAAGAGAAAATTATTAAAGCAGCTGCCAAAATTAAAATTGCAATTAGAATATGATTTAGCGATATATTATTTTCCTGAAATTCAAACATGCTCATCTGGTTTTCGGGAATTTGCATTTTACGAAGCTTTTCTTTTTTCAATTCATACGGTGTTAGTTCTTTGCTCTCAAGATTTCTAAGAATTTCCTTTGCACGATTTGTAACGAATTGAGGAAGCCCGGCCATTTGTGCAACCTGAATTCCATAGCTATGATCTGCACGACCAGGATTTACTTTGTGTAGAAAAATCACTTTGTCATCATACTCACGAACTTCAACTTTGTAATTTTTTATTTTGGGAAAAAGATCTGCCATTTCATTTAGTTCGTGATAGTGAGTTGCAAATAAAGTTTTTGCAGCTACAGCTTCATTATCGTGAAGATACTCTGTAAGCGCCCAGGCAATAGAAATTCCATCAAATGTACTTGTACCTCTTCCTATCTCATCTAGAAGAATTAAACTTTTTGAAGAAGCATTATTCAAAATATTTGCTGCTTCCTGCATTTCGACTAAAAATGTACTTTCACCTGAAGTAATATTATCACTAGCACCAACACGTGTAAATATTCTATCAACCAATCCAATCTTTGCACTTTTTGCAGGAACAAAGGAACCGATCTGTGCCATCAACACAATTAAACCAACCTGACGAAGGTAGACAGATTTTCCAGCCATGTTTGGTCCGGTAAGCAAAATTATCTGTTCGGTCTTGTTATCAATTACACAATCATTTGGTTTAAATTTTTCTCCCGGTGGAAGTATCTGTTCAACAACCGGATGACGACTTTCAATAATTTCAAGTTCATTGCCGTCGTGAACAACTGGTTTTGAGTATTTGTAAGCTTCAGCACATTCAGCAAATGAAATCAGACAGTCAACCAGCGCGATCATTCTTGCATTATTCTGAACTGCAAGTGCTTCAGCAGCAGTAAACTTTCTCACCTCATCAAAAAGTTCTGCTTCAAGCTCATAAATTTTTTCTTCTGCATTCAAAATTTTGTCTTCGTAGTCTTTAAGTTCAGGAGTTATATATCGTTCAGAATTAACAAGCGTCTGCTTGCGAATGTAATTCTCAGGTATTTTATCTTTATGAGCATTGCTCACATCGATATAATAACCAAACACTTTATTAAAGCTTACTTTTAATGAAGGAATTCCTGTCCTTTCTCTTTCGGTTTTCTGGAGTTTTGCAATCCAGTCTTTTCCGTGAAATGCAATGTTTCTTAGTTCATCTAGCTCGAGACTGTAACCATTTCTTATCACTCCGCCATCAACTAAAGTTGCAGGAGGAGAATCAATTATTGCACTTTGAATCCTCTCAACTAATTTTTCAAGTGGATTCAAATCTTTTGTGACAATCGATAAAGCTTCAGTTTTAAAATGTGAAAGATATTCTTTTATCGATGGTATCTTTTTTAGTGAAGTTTTAAGCGCAACAACTTCTCTCCAACTTCTTTCAGTTCGTTTTCAATTTTCTTTCTTTGAGATTTATTCTTCAAAAACTCTTCAACACTATCAAGTCGACTTTGAATTTTTTTCAAATCTCGTAAAGGTGCGGAAATCCACTTCTTCAACAATCGTCCGCCCATTGCTGTTGTTGTTTTATCGAGAATTGATATTAGTGAACCTTCTCTGCTTCCTTCCTGCATCGTGTAGCTGATCTCAAGATTTCTTCTTGTTGAAGAATCAAGTATCATATACTCGGAAGGATTGTAAAGTGAAATTCTATTGAGATGAGTTAGATTAACCTTCTGAGTTTCCTGCAAATAATTTAATGCAGCACCGCTTGAAATAATTCCATTTGAAAGATTTTCAATACCAAATCCTTTTAGAGTTACAGTGCCAAATTGATTAAGAAGTAATTCATTCGCATAATCATAACTGAAAATCCAGTCATCCATTTTTGTGATTCTTATTGATGGATTTATTCTGCTAATTATTGGGGTGAGATAATCTTTCTCTTTTTTCTGGATAAGAATTTCTGCGGGAGCTATTGATTCAATCTGCTGCTGAAGATCGGATTCAGGAACTTCAAATGTGAAGAACTCGCCAGTCGAAACATCTGCGAATGAAATTCCTGCAACTTCATCTCTGATGAATACAGAAAGCAGGTAATTATTCTTTTTATGGTCGAGGAGCTTGTCGGAAAGAGTTGCACCCGGAGTAACAA
>JARRKF010000241.1:0-3470 GCA_037388405.1 Ignavibacteriaceae bacterium
ATATCATAATTACAATGGGTGCCGGTGATATCAGGAAATATGGGGAAAAATTTGTCGAACTTATCAAGGAGGAGAAGCGATGAGCGAAAGAAAAAGTAAGCTGTTCGGATTGTTTGCATTCATATTTATTGTTTCAGGATTTGTTTTTTTGATAATTACTGGTTCGAAAGCAAACGTTAAAGAAGTATATAATCAAATTGAAATAAAAGGAAATAAGCTCTTGCCTGCTGGTGAATATTTACGCTATACAGGGTTGAGCGATTCAACAAAATATGATGAATTAACATTATCGGATGTAAAAACAAAGTTTGAAAAACATCCCTACATGAGAAAAGCGGAAGTCGAATTCGATGGCATAAATAAAATTTTGGTTGAAGTGGAAGAGAAAGAGATTAAAGCTGTTTTACTTCAAAATAACGTTTTAAAACTGGTGACGAATGACTTAGAAACGCTTCCGCTTTTCCCCCCCTCAAATATTAGAGATTTGCCGGTTTTGTCGAACTTAAATAGTCATTCCAAAAAATCATTTGATAGTACAAATATAGAATTTGCTTTCAGAATAATTGATGCAATCAGTATGAGTGATACTAACATTAGAAAAAATCTAGCGGAAATTAATTTGAGAAAAAGTGGAGATATAATATTAACATTTACAGGTTTGAATTTTCCAGTTCTTTTCGGGAAAAGTGATGAAGTAAAAAAAGCACTTATTCTTAAAGATCTCTGGCCCAAAATAACAAGTGACAAATATATAAGTCAGTCAATTGAGTATTTAGACTTAAGATATAAGAACAAAATTTTTATCGGTAAAAGAAAATCAGAATTAATAGACGGATGAAGAAAGAAATTATTGCAGGTATTGATTTAGGCACAACAAAAGTTTGTGCTGTTATTGCTGAACAAGAAGAAGGCAAACTAGCATTTAATGTTTTGGGATTTGGAATTGCCCCTTCAGAAGGATTGCATAAAGGTTTGGTTGCGAACATTGGGAAGACTGCTGAAGCAATTAAGGAAGCAATGTCAATAGCTTCGAATCGTGCCGGATTAAATATCAATCTTGTAAACGTTGGAGTGGCGGGAGAACATATTACGAGTATAAGACATAGAAACTACGTAACAATCAGCAGCGAAGAAAAAGAAATTACAAAGAAAGATCTAGAAAGATTGGAAGCTGATGTAAGAACGATCAGGATACCATCAGACAGACAAATACTTCACATAATACCGGAAGAATTTTCTGTTGATCATCAGCCAGGAATAGAAAATCCAATTGGTATGTCTGGATCCAGATTGGAAGCAAGTAATCATGTAGTACTTGCATCAATCCCAGCAATTCAAAACATAAAAAAATCTGTTGAGCGTGCAGGATTAAAAATTAAAGAATACATTCTACAGCCGATCGCTTCCAGCGCATCAGTGCTAGAAGAAAGTGAAAAAGATCTGGGTGTTGTTCTACTTGATATTGGTGGAGGTACAACAGACATTGCTATCTATCATAAGAAAGCAATAAAGCATACAAAAGTAATAGGCATAGCAGGTAACCAGGTTTCAAATGACATTCGCGAATCACTCGGTGTTATAACAGAAGAAGCTGAAAAACTGAAAAAAGAATATGGTTATGCAATTGAGACTGCAATAATAAAAGATGAAGATATTCTGATAAGAGGAGTTGGTGCGCGAGGTAACACGAAAATACCGATAAGTTTGCTGACACAAATTATCAGTTTAAGGATGAGAGAACTATTTACCATTATTGATAACGAATTACGCAGCGCTGGATTCAAAAATAAAGTGAAAGCCGGAATCGTACTGACCGGAGGTGGATCACTTTTGCGGGGTTGTCCTGAACTTGCAGAAGAAGTATTTGGATTACCGGCGCGAATTGGCGTTCCCCAGGAACTAGGTGAAGGTTTATCCAATGAAATTGAAAGTCCTGAGTTCGCAACAGTTGCCGGATTGATAAAAGGAATTCCAGGAAGTAAAGCTGGTGATTTTCAATTGTTCAAAAAGAAAAAAGAAGCAAAAAATAAAATTAAATTTTTAGTAAAAAGAGTACAGGAATTTTTTGATGAATTATAAATTATCTAATAAAGGAGGGTCCATGATAAAGTTCGCCACTCTCGATCGTGAGAAACCAATGTCTGCTGTTCTAAAAGTAGTTGGAGTTGGCGGCGGCGGCTGCAACGCTCTTGGCAGCATGATTGCCAGAGGACTGCAGGGTGTTGAGTACGTTGCCGTAAATACTGATTCACAAGTTCTCGAAAGCAGTAAAGCTAATCATAAAGTCCAAGTGGGAAGTAATATAACCCGTGGCTTGGGTGCTGGTGCTGATCCTAATATTGGTAGAAAAGCTGTTGAAGAAGACCGCGAAAAGATTGCAGCAATTCTTGCGGGAAGCGATATGGTATTTGTTACTGCAGGAATGGGAGGTGGAACCGGTACAGGTGGTGCTCCGATTATCGCATCGGTTGCACAAAGCATTGGTGCATTGGTGGTTGGAATTGTAACCAAACCATTTAAATGGGAAGGTAAACATAGAATGATGAATGCTGAGCAGGGAATTCAGGATTTAAGAAAACATGTCGATAGTCTGATCGTTATTCCAAACGAAAGAATACTGAATATTCTTGATGGTAACATTAATGCTTTTGCTGCTTTCGACAAACCAAATGAGGTTCTTTATGAAGCCACCAGAGGTATTGCAGATATAATCACTGTTGAAGGTCTTATAAATGTTGACTTTGCAGACGTTCGTGCTGTGATGAATCAGAGTGGGGAAGCTTTGATGGGCTGTGGCATTGCAAGTGGTGAAAACCGGGCAGTAGAAGCAGCACAAAAAGCAATTTCAAGTCCTTTACTTGAAGGTGTTAATATAAGAGGTGCAAAGAGTGTACTACTTAATATTTCCGGATCCAGCAATTTAACTCTTCAGGAAATAAATGAAGGTAACAACGTAATCTTCGAAGCAGCAGGTGAAGAAGCTAATGTAATTTTTGGTTGTGTAAGAAAAGAAGAAATGAATGACTATGTTTCATACACCGTAATTGCAACAGGTTTTGACAGTGCAAGAAAATCTTTTGCAGCTAATGCATTTAAATCTCAAACGAAAAAGCCGGGAGAGCAGCTTAGTCTTAGAAGTGGATTTAATTTTATGGATACTTCAAATATTGATAAAGAAGATTTAGATGTTCCAACCATCTTGCGGGTAAAAAGTCCTTCTTCCCAAATGGATGAACCTGAAGAAGATGAGACCGAAAATTCTCTTACTGAAAATGCTTCACGCTATAGCTGGGCAAAAGAAAAAATGGAACACAAAGATCCAAATAAAAAATCAGATGATGACGATGATGAAAGTTCTTCTTTTTTAAGGATGATAATGGATTAAAACGGACAAGTTAGTATTTTTGTATGGGTCGAGGAGAGCAATTTTAAATTATTAAAAATCAACCTTGGAGGGTTATATGATGCTC
>JARRKF010000242.1:0-8525 GCA_037388405.1 Ignavibacteriaceae bacterium
AATGGATAATCTCACGATTCAATGAAACGCTTGAAGAGTTCAACAATGCAATGGACAGTTTTGAAATAAACAATGCAACGAAGATCATATACTCATTTGTCTGGAATGACTTCTGCGATTGGTACGTTGAGATGATAAAGAACAGACTCTACGGTGATAATGAGGAAATTAAATCCGCTGTACTAACAAGAGCTCTTTCAATATTTGAAAATATGCTGAAGATGGTTCATCCTTTTATGCCGTTTGTTACCGAAGAGATTTATCAATTGATGCAGGAAAGAAAAGATGGTGAAAGCATTTCAACTTCTGAATTTCCGAAGGTGAAGAAAGAATTGATAAATCCTCAGGCTGACAGAGATATGGAAACTGTCGAAGGAATTGTAACAGCATTACGGAACATCCGAGGCGAGATGAACATTCCTCCATCAAAGAGAATAAATGTATTGTTAAAATCAAGCGAAGTTAAAGAACGACAGATTGGTTACATAAAGAAACTTGCAAAAGTTGAAAACCTTGAAGCAGGTGAGAACATAACAAAACCGAAGGCAAGTGCTTCTTCTGTTATAAAGTCTTCTGAGATTTATGTTCCGCTTGAAGGATTGATTGATCTTGCTGTTGAAAGACAAAGACTGCAGAAAGAAATCACACGGCTCGAGGGATCACTTGCAGGAATAGAAAAGAAATTATCAAATGAAAAATTTGACAACGGTGCACCACCAGAAGTCGTTGAAAAGGAAAGAGCAAAGCAGAGAGATTGGCAGGAGAATCTGAGGAAGTTGAAAGAGATACTTAGTAGTTTATCCTGAATCTGCATACCGGTAGGTAGGTTTGTTTCAGGATCTTAAATTGTGTGTGTCGTCCCTAACGGGACTCTGATTTTTTTGTTTGTTGTGTTTTATAAATATTTTGTCCCTCCGGGACAAAGAGCACAAATAATCCCGTTAGGGATTAAATAGTTATAGAAAAAAGAAAAACCAAAACGACTAAAGCTCCGTAGGAGCGATATAGAAAATTGAATTGTTAATTCTAAAGATGCTGAATCAAGTTCAGCATGACAATCGTAATAAAGAATGGGGTTAAAAATGTATTACAAAATATCCGACTTTATCGAAGACTGGAAATACGAATCCGAGTCAACGATTAAAGTACTCAGTAATCTAACAGATGATGTCCTCACCGTAAAATTCAATAATGAGATTCGTACACCTGGAAGACTTGCCTGGCACATTGTGGGTGCAGTAGCTGAATTAGGTCACCGGATGGGATTAAATATTAAAGAAATTGATCAGGATGCACCATTCCCACCAATCGCAAAAGAAATTGTTGATAATTACAAACTTGCTTCAGATGTATTGATAAAGGAAATATCTGAAAAATGGAATGACGATACTCTTTCCATTGAAGATGAAATAACAGGGCAGGGAGATAAGTGGTCGAGAGGAAAAACTTTAGGGGCACTGGTCACACATCAAATCCATCATCGTGCACAATTAACTGTGGTGATGAGATTAGCGGGATTAAAAGTCCCCGGTGTCTATGGCCCAGCTAAAGAAGAGTGGGTAAACTACGGAATGCTGCCGCAGGAGTAGCTCGCAGTGTCATCCTTCGAAAGGCTCAGGATGATATAGCGTTCTAAGTTTAATTTGTCACACTGAGCTTGTCGAAGTGTGACGGGGAAGTATGAAAGATTATTTTGTTTACATATTGAAATGTTCAGATGATAGTTATTATACTGGAGTTACCAATAATTTAGAAAAAAGATTCTCCGAACATCAATCTGGAATAATTAAAGGATATACTAGTAAAAGATTACCAGTAAGGTTGGTTTTCTCCGAGAGACTCACCGATATTAATCAAGCCATCAGGTTTGAAAAACAGATCAAAGGTTGGAATAGAAAAAAGAAAGAAGCTTTGATAAATCGAGACTTTGATCTTTTAGTACAATTATCAAATCTAAAGAAAGAATAAACGTCATCCTTCGACAGGCTCAGGATGACATTTGATATGGTCATACTGATTTTATCGAAGTATTACAACGAAATAATCTCAATTTTTGAATAAGAGATTGCCACGTCCCGACTAAAGCCGGGACTCGCAATGACATTCTGGTTCTACTCTTTAAACTTCTTCAGAATATTTTCAACCGCATCCTTGTGTATCATAAAATCCATAATCTTAAGTTTTACATAATCTTCCTGGTAATAATAAAATCCTTTATCGCCGGTATTTCGTGAACCGGATCCGGAATCTTTTATTAAATACCAGTCCTTGCCATCTTTTACTTGGTAGCCAACAAGATGAATTCCATGATCATCAGTTGTTGTTCCATTTGAGAAACGGAACTGCCGAGCATTGTCATCTATATATTCAGAAGGAATATCGAAAGTTGGGATGACACCGACCTTATGCCATGAATCATACCCTGCTTCTGAAACGTCACCACCTATTGCCATCGTATAACCGTTTCTTATTGCGTTTTTCAAAGCTTCCATAAATAAATCAAGAGGAACATTATAATAATCTTTGCTGTGCCACCAGTTGTCAGGAACTTCGTATTCAACCTTCTGGTAATAAGGTTTCTGCATATATGAAAGTATATCAACATAGTCGTTGAGTTTAAGCTGAAGGTAGTTATTCAGAAATTCTTTTGGAGTATACTTAGTCCCTTCATAATTAAACTCTGTAGGTGGCTCACCGATATAATGGTTCAATATTGATTTGATTACTTTGATTGCTTCTTCTTCATTCCATGCATTAGTTGCTTTAACATTTTCCAAGTAACCTTTCATTTCAGCAATTAGTGCTTTATGATCGTAGAATTTTTGTCCCGGAAGCAATCCAATGAAAGCTTCCTCCGGAACGGCTCCGTAAATCTTCCAGATTCTTGGGACAGCATTCGCCTCTGAACCTTCATCAAATTCCGAGTCTCCTCTCTCTTTAATAAATCGTTTTGCTTTTTCGACATATTCCCAGTAAACGGTGTACATTTCTGAAAGCTTAACTTTCTTTTGGTGCAGCCTGTAAACTTCAGATTCAAAATAAGATGTCGTTGAAAAACACCAGCATGTTCCGGTTCTTCCCTGAGAGACAGGATCGTTGAACCAATAACTTTTAAATTCATCCTTCGATTTTGGCAGATCCATTCCTGTAAAATCCAGTTTGAAATCTTTCTTTTTTTCTTTCTCAGGATTATTGAATTCATCAATGCTTTTAAGTATTACATTTTTATAGAAACCGTCTTTTTCCTCAACAAATTTTCCAGTCTCTTTTTCATTTTGTGCGATAAGTGATATTTGAAAAGAAATGATAGTGAGGATTGACAGAAATAGAATAGTATTTTTCATATCATATTCCCGAAGAGTTTAGTAATAAAAATATTTCTTATGCGAAAATTATGAATATTTCGGCTCAAACATAAACTTTTGGAATAATGGGAAATAGGATACTTGCTAAAGGATTTCTAAAGGATAAAAAAGAATATGAAAAATATTATTGTGATCAGTCTTATTTGTTTTTTCTATGGTTATACTTCATTTCTGTATTCTCAAGAAGAAGTTGAAGCCTCGAATGTAATTGATCTTGATGACCCAACTCAATATTTACCAGACTATCTCCAAAATATTTACATCGGCATGACATTGGCTGAATTCGGAAATGTAAAGGATACTCTTTTACTTGCTGTTAGTAATAATGTTCCTGATATGTGGTACGGTGTTCGTGAAGAATTAGCGGATGATGGTATAAGCGAAGTGTATTATAAATTCGATAAAGAAGAAAATGGTATTAATGTAGACAGACCGCTTTATGAGATTGACATTATATTTTCTGATAGTTTATCTGAATCAGAATTTTTACGGGACAAGTTCGGTGAACCACAGAAAACATCTGAACCAGCAATACTAGAATGGAAATTTAATACCGACAGGAAATATAAACTCTTTGTAAAAAAAGATAACAAAGAAGTTGAAATATTCGCAGCAATGCCAGGAACTGAGTACGAAGCTAAAAATGATTTTTAAACTTATTTACTTCAGTCCCTGACAATGAAATAATTATTTACTGCTTTTGTTTCTTTCAGCATGATTTCTTTCAATATGATGCTGATGAAATTCTTCCCTGGGAACCAGAACTCTATTTCTAATCCGAGGTGAATGTTGTTCTACTCTCTGATGTTCCTCGGGGGGTAAATTCATTTTATGAAATTCCCGCTGAGGAATCCTTACTATATCGTGATTTATATTTACCTCTGGCACTCGTTCCCCGGTACTCCTTTCAATGGTTGTTCTATCCGGAGGTCTATCTAAAATGTTTCTTCCACCATTTTCATTTCTAAGAGGATGATCTACTCTGTAATCTCTAATATCATCTTTAGTAAAATCATTCATTCTTACTACATGCCAGTATCTTTCCTTATCTTTATCCCATGGTCTTCAATAAACGACTCC
This sequence comes from Ignavibacteriaceae bacterium, assembly GCA_037388405.1. Taxonomy (GTDB): domain Bacteria; phylum Bacteroidota; class Ignavibacteria; order Ignavibacteriales; family Ignavibacteriaceae; genus IGN2. The sequence goes on from JARRKF010000242.1 coordinate 4,446, forward strand.
TCTAGGTGGTATTGGAGCCCAACCAATATAATCACCATAATTTACATCGGTTCATCGTACCAATTACCATAATGATATACAATCCAGCCAAATGGTTCATAAGAAATCCATGTCCAGTTCCCATTGGCGAAAGCCCAGTGTCCATTATCAAAAGGCATCCAGCCATCCACAACAAAAGGCTGCCATACTTCTCCGTAAGGATTTATATATATCCAATCGCCATAAGCATCAAGGTCATTCAGATTATAAATACCCTGAGTTGAATAATCTGAAGTACCTTCATAAGTTGAACAGCTTAATGTGAAAAGAAATAAAAATCCTGTCAACATCAAACCAGAAATCTTCCAAGACAATTTTAACTTTTTCATTTTTATTCTCTTATTATATAGTTCCTGAATTATCTTCTAGTTGAATCTCATTAATAACATTTTTAACACCAATGATATGCTGAATATCTTCTGCAATATGGTTTTTAGCAAACAAGTTTGTTACTGTACCGAACAGATCAACCACTCCGTTGTTAATTTCGAGTTTAACATTTTTCTCAAGAGGATAATTCTTAGCAAGCAGGTCAAGAATGATTTCACTTAAATTTGCATCGCTCCTTGCGGTAACAGGTGAGAGAACAGTTATATCACTTGTCATTCCAACCACACCATCTTCCCACGAAGCTACGGATTGCGCCATCAGCTTTTCTCTAAAATAACTAACAGTTCCCGAAAGATGTACAACTCTGTTTTTAACATCGACTTTTATTCTTTCCGGTTCCAGTATTACGTTATTTCTTTGCAAATCTTCTTCTATATTTGCTTTAATAACATCGTCAGGTAATAGGGAAGTTTGGACTTCAATTTCGTTATTTATTGCTTTTACACCCTTAACCTGTGAAATTAGCTCACCTATTTTAAGTTTATCGAAAAGAGTTCCAACTTCTCCTTCAATTTTAATCACGCCTTCTTTATTTGCAGTTACTTGAAAAGTTTCAGTATAGTAATTAGCAATTTTGTCCTGAACATTATCTACTAAATTATCTGTGTTAACTTGTGAATAACTTCTGCCAGTGGTCATTAAAAAAAGTAATGAGGAGAGGAAAAATATTTTGGTTATTGAAATTAATTTTTTATATGTGATCATTTTTATTTCCTTTTTATTATTAGATCTTTTTGTATTGGTAAATTTGTCAATGAAGCATTAACAAATGATTAAAAAGTAATTAATTATTGTTAATGTGTGATGAAAATAACGTATGATGCTATCTCGGCTTAATATTCCTGTATAATTTTCATTTTCTACAACTGGTAATTGAGCTATACCATTTTCATCCATCTTCTTCAGAGCATCCAGCAATTGTGAGTCAGCACTAATCTTTATAATGTTTCCTTTCGGAATCATAATTTCCTTAATTGTTTTATTAAGTCTCGCTTCTTTTGGAACAGAATTAATTTGATTAGGAGTTAAAAATCCTACTATAGAATTGTCATCTTTAACAAGTAAACATCTGCGGTTAGCTCCAATGAAATGATTATCAACTATTTCCTGAATACTTGAATCGGGATAAACGATCCCTAAATCTGTTGACATTGCTTCACTAACAAGATGACCGGAAAGAAGTTCATCGAGTGCTTGCCTTTGAATCTGGGATACCGCAGCACTTTCAAGAAACCAACCAATAAAAGCTATCCAAATGCCATCGACAAAATTATTTTGGAATATTAGAAATATTCCTATCATAATAAATAAGAAACCGAAAAATCTGCCAACGTTTGCAGCAATAGTTGTAGCTTTTTTAATGTTCTTTGTGATGCCCCAGACGATTGCTCTAAAAACTCTGCCGCCGTCAAGCGGAAAACCAGGGATTAAATTAAACACTGCTAAAAGAAAATTAATGTATGCCAGGTAACGAAAAGTTGCTACAAAATATTCGCTGCCACTAAGTGCTTTGTCAAGGGAATAGAAAATTACTGCTAGTAAAAAGCTTGTAATAGGGCCTGCTATTGCAATCCAGAATTCTGCCGATGCTTTGGGTGGTTCTTTTGCGATTTCAGCAACACCGCCAAATATGAAAAGAGTAATTCTTTTAACTTTTACTTTGTATCTTCTAGCCAGTATTGAATGACCAAGCTCGTGAAGTAATATGCTTATGAAGAAAATAATTGAAGTTAAAAAACCAATAACCCAGTATAAAATAACAGGCCAGTCTTTAAATTCCTGGGGGAAATAACTTTGCGCAAGTATCCAGGTTACTAAAGCTAAAATTAGAAACCAGGAATAATCCAGATAGATGGGTATTCCTAAAATTTTTCCAATAGAAATGTGTTTGTTTTTCATTTTGATAAATTCTTTCTTAATATTTTTTAACTAACTAGTATTAAGACGAAAAACTCTGTCATTTGATTTTTATCATATCAATTCTAAAAATTATACAAAATATGTTCTTTATTTTAAGTTTCTATTTAATTTATAATATATTACTTTGATTTAACAAAAGCTAAAGAGGAGCATTTATGCCAAGCTTAATACATGTAGAAAAACATTTTAATGCGAGTGATTCAGTCAGGGATATAGTAATTGGTATGTCAGATGGATTAACCGTTCCTTTTGCATTGGCTGCTGGTCTAACAGGAGCAATTGCAGCAAGTTCATTGGTGATAACTGCAGGGCTTGCTGAAATTGCAGCCGGATCAATTGCTATGGGTCTTGGTGGTTACTTGGCCGCGAAAAGTGATTATGAACATTACTTTAGTGAAAAAAGACGCGAGGAATTAGAGGTAAAAGATTTACCTGATGTCGAAAAAGAAGAAGTATCAGTCGTATTTAAAGAGTATGGACTTTCAGATGACGAAATAAAACCAATTCTGGATAAGTTTGAAAAGAATCCTAAAAGCTGGGTGGATTTTATGATGAAATATGAATTGGGGCTGGAAGAACCTGATACAAAAAGAGGACTTAAAAGTGCTTTGACTATTGCTTTATCGTATATTGTCGGTGGTCTGATTCCACTTTCACCTTACTTTTTTATAGTAGATGCTAGAAACGGATTGACTATTTCAGCAATTATGACTTTGATTGCATTATTAATTTTCGGATTTGTAAAAGGAATGTTTACAGGGGCAAAGCCATTTAAAAGTGCAATTCAGACAGTAGTAATTGGTGGTATAGCGGCTACAGTGGCATTCCTTTTAGCAAAATTTATAGGGTGAATTAATCCCATTAAGATATACAAAACAACACTGCCTCATATCGTCATCAAGAATAAAGAATAAATTTGATTTACAATAAATTTCAAATAAGTAATATGTTCATTTGGCAGAAGGGGAAATAATTTTAACAGAATAATTCTTTCCTTCCCATCGATTCACGTCAGACCACAAAAATGTAAACTGAATTTGTTCATCAAGATTTAATGATGTGGTTTCAAAATCTGCTTTATAAATATCTGCTCCTGTGTTTTCTGTTTCGGTATCTTTAAAAGATTTCCAATCATCACTGCTCCAACGAATTACTGCCGAGGCTAGTAATTCTATGCGCAAGATTTTACCTGCAGAAATAGTACGGCATTTATGATTGAATCGCCAAATCGAAAAAGTCGAACGGACATTTTTGTTTAAGTATCTTTCGGCAGATTGTTTTGGCATATCGAAAACGTAACCAACCTGCAAAGAGCGTGATAGTTTTATCTGCTCGGCTTGGGCCCAGACCAAAGGCATTGCAGATCCGCTTGGACGTCCAAAAAATAATTCACGTTCAGGAATATCTTTCGAATCCCAGATTTGTTCTGGAATCAATCCGCTCTCATTGGCAAAAGCCTCCATAGAAACTAGTAATTTTTCAGCTTCTTTAGACCGACCTGCTGCTAATTCGTAATGTGCTCTTTCACCAGTCATCAATGGCCAAGCACGACCTATCCCTGTACCATCAAATGCAGATCCATCTTTATGTTCACCATAGCCATCATCATTATAGCGATGCCACAACGGACCTTTAGGTGTATCTACTTTTAATAATGCGTCAATAGCTTTTACAGTGTTTAAAATGCGTGGATCGTTAGCCGAGCGCAAACCAAATCTTACAAGAGCTAAT
>JARRKF010000243.1:0-6547 GCA_037388405.1 Ignavibacteriaceae bacterium
GAGTATCAATTTCTTTGTAATTGAATTGAACAAGTTTATCGGTTGAATTATCAATGTAACCTCTTGCAAAATGAGGGGTTTTCATCTTACCATTGTTGGCAATTAAACCGACATACTGTACCATTTGAAGCGGGGTGACACTTATTTCTCCCTGACCGATACCTAAGCTTGCCATAATACTTCGTGGCCAATTATCACCATATCGTTTAACATAATAATTTTCGTCAGGAAAAAGACCAGGCACTTCTTCAGATAAATCTATGTTAACTTTTTCACCAAAACCAAACCTCGTTGCGTATTCATGCCATTTATCCATACCAATTTTATAAATGAGCTTGTAGAAAAAAGTGTTGCAAGATTTTTCAATTGCGGTAACTACATTCACTGTTCCATGAGAACCATGACATTTAAAGAATCTCCCATAGGTAAATCCACCGCCACAAAATGTAGTATAATTTTCATTTATTAATCCTAAATCAAGAGCAGTTAAGGCTTCAAGCATTTTTATAGTTGATCCTGGTGGATTGACTGACATTGTTGCTCGATTGAACAAGGGTTTATCTGGATCGTTATAAATATCTTCTAGAAACTCTTTTGATGTAAAAAAGGAAAACTGATTTAGATCATATTCTGGGGAGCTAACCATTGCGATAATTTCTCCGGTATTTGGATCAATTGCAACCAGAGCACCTCGTTTACCGACAAATTCTTCTTCGGCAGCTTTTTGTGTAGCGGCTTCCATTCCTAAGACTAAATCATTGCCTTTTACCGGCAAAATATCTTCGGTTCCATTAAGATATCGACCGATCTGTTTTCTTCTGGAATCAACAAGAACATATTGATACCCTTTAACCCCGCGTAAAGTTTTCTCATAAGTTTTTTCAAGGCCGTTATGGCCAACATAATCTCCAAGATTATAATCATCTTTTTCTTTTTCTAATTGATCCTGTGAGATTTCTTTTGTATAGCCGAATGTATGTGAGGCCATAACACCCGCAGGATAATATCTTTGCATTTCAATTATATAATCAACACCTGGTAGATGTTCCGAATTTTCTTCAAGCCAGGCAACAGCTTTAAAATCAATTTCCCTTCGGACTTTTACTGGTAAATACTTGGAATATATTTTGTTTTTATAGAGAAGATCTTTTATATAACCCGGGTCAGCATTTATTACTGTTTCAATAACTTTGTTTAAACTGGTGTCATAGTATGCTGGTGTAATTCTGAGAGTGTAAGCTGGAATATTGCTTACCAGAACTTTATAATTTCGGTCGTAAAAAATTCCCCTGAGCGGTTCAAGTTCAAGGCTTTTAATACTATTATCAGAAGATTTTATTTCATAATCTTCCCGATGTAAAATCTGCATTTGAAATAATCGACCATATAGAACAAGCACACTGGTTACAATCGTAGCGTAAATAATTGTTTTTCTTTTTAGGGATCCGAAACTATCTTTCTTCACTTAAGAACGTCCTTTTATAAGGTACAATTACGACTAAAATACTAATAATGGAAGTATAAATTGAAGGCAGTAATGCATGGTTAAATAATGCCATCAAAAAATTTGTGTTAAAATCAATTACGGAGAAAAAAGAAAATATAACAGCATCAATTAATCCGGAAAGAAATACAACGATTGTAAATGAGTATGTATAAAGATACTGGTCTCTTTTTGTTTCTGATGAAAAATATCCCGCTACAAAACCGGCTATAGTTTTTGACAACATACTACTGCCTACCAAATTGCCTGAAATTAAGTCAAACAATAAACCATATGAAGCACCTGTAATAGTGCCAAAAATTTGTCCATACGCTATTGAAAAGTATACAACAGCAATCAATAAAAGATCAGGAACTACTTCCTGAATTGAAATAAAAGGAACTAAAGTTAGTTGTATAATCACGACTGGAAAAAAGATTATTAACGGTATGAAATATTTCAGCTTCATCTTTTTCTATAAAAATTTAATTCCAGATTATTTTTTTCATCACTCTCAACCAACATTATAACAAAAACATGCTCTACTGTAAGAACTTCTTCAAATGGTTCAACCTGAATAATATTCATTAATCCGGTTCGTTCTTCTTCTATTTTTGATACGACACCAACTGGAATCGGTACCGGAAATATGGAACTCTCTTCTGACGTAACAATCCTGTCTCCGATATCAAAATCGTATGTTCTTGGAACATCAATTATTACCAGATTTTCTCCGTTCCATTTCATAATTCCGTTTAGACGATTTTTTTCATTCTTTACAGTGATTTTTAAATCAACATTCTTTAATGTCCTTGCAATTGAAAAATTATCCGAACATGTTTGAATAATTCCTACCAGACCTTTATAACTGATGACCGGCATACCAGGCTTTATTCCCTTTGTTTTTCCCGCATCAATTGTAATTGTGTTTTGTGTTAACGAAAGAGATTTAGAAACTACAGTTGCCGCAGTTAATGGCAGAGAGGTTGTATCTTTAAGAGCTAACATTCCCTTTAATTCTCTGTTGATTATTCCCTGCTCTCTAAGTTGACTTAGCTTTAACATCAGTTCAGCATTAACTTTTCTTAATACGTTGTTTTCATTTTTAAGCTGGGTAATATTAAGCATGTCGTAAAAAACAGAAGTAACTGCTGCAAAACTTCCGAATGCGAATGCTCTTACTTTTTGAATTTGTGGATTGTTGTTTTGAGTAAGAAGGGTAAGACTTATTAGTACGATTACTATCAGAATAAAATATTCTTTAAATCTGTTCCAGACATATGAAAGTAACCTGAACATTAATATCTTCTGTTACGAATAAGTACCTTCGAGAATTCATTGAGATTTTCAATTACTTTACCAGCTCCTCTTGCAACTGCTGTTAAAGGATCTTCAGCAACATGAACTGGTAAATTTGTTTCCATTCTGATTCGTTCATCAAGCCCTTTCAGCAAAGCACCGCCACCAGTAACCATCACTCCTCTATCAAGAATATCAGCAGACAATTCCGGAGGTGTACGCTCGAGTGTTTGTCTTACGGTGTTTACAATTTGAGTAATAGCTTCATTAAGCGCTTCACGAATTTCCACCGAACTTACTTCCGTTGTTTTAGGAATACCACCAACAAGGTCTCTTCCTTTAACCTGAATTGTTATCTCTTCTTTTAAAGGAACCGCAGAACCCACTTCACATTTAATTGCTTCTGCTGTTCTTTCACCAATTAGAATATTATGATTTCTTTTAAAGTATTGCATTATTGCATAATTCATTTCGTCGCCGGCAATTCTTATTGACTCTTCATTCACAATTCCTGAAAGAGCAATCACAGCAATTTCAGTAGTTCCACCGCCAATATCAATTATCATATTTCCGATCGGTGCAGTTACATCAATTCCAATTCCGATTGCGGCTGCCATTGGTTCTGCAATCAGGTGGACTTCTTTAGCACCTGCGTGCTCAGCACTATCTCTTCCTTCAGCAATTTCAAAGTCAGCTATCACACCATCTCTCATCGGACGGGTTACCTTAATTTCCTTGTGTTCTCTTCCCTGCATTTCTTTTGCTTTATTACCAAGTGCTATAATCCTTTTCGAACTTCTGTCAAAAGCGACAATTGAAGGTTCATTTAAAACTATACCTTTACCCTTCACATAAATTAAAGTGTTTGCAGTTCCAAGATCAATTGCAATATCAGTTGAGAAAATATCAATTATGCCCATATATCCTCTTAATGTTTAAAGTGTCTTATTCCCGTAAATACCATTGAAATATTTCTCTGGTTGGCAGCATCAATAACTTCCTGATCCCTTACTGAGCCGCCGGGTTGTATTACAGAAACAGCACCACAATTTATAATTTCTATAAGACCATCTGCAAAAGGAAAAAATGCATCAGAAGCAGCAACTGAACCTTGAAGATTTAAACCGTGTTCCTCTGCTTTCATCTTTGCAATTTTTGCTGAATCAATTCTGGACATCTGTCCTGCACCTACTCCAAGTGTAGCTTTTTCTTTAGTAAATACTATAGCATTGGATTTGGTATACTTCGCTATTTTCCAGGCAAACTTCAAATCTTCCATTTCTTCTGAAGTTGGTTTTTTGTTTGTCACTACTTTTAATTTACCTTCATCTAGATTCATCAAATCACTATCCTGAACTATAACTCCACCAGGAATTGATCTAAAGCTAATCTGATTATTAAGAATTGATTTTTTCTGTTTTAATAGTCTTCTATCTCTTTTCTTTTTTAAGATTGATAATGATTCTTCCGTAAAATCCGGTGCACAAATCACTTCTAAAAAAATTTCATTCAATTTTTCTGCGAGTGTTTTGTCAACTGTAGATGTAAAAGCAACGATGCCTCCGAAAGATGAAACAGGATCGCACCTAAGAGCTTTTGTATATGCATCAAAGGTGTCTTTACCAATTGCGGCGCCAGCTGGATTATTGTGTTTTATTATTGTACAAGATTTTTCTCCCAGACTTTCTACTAACTCAACTGCTGAAACAAGATCCAAAATATTATTGTAAGAAAGTTCTTTGCCATGAAGAAACTCAAAGTTGTCATAAAAGTCGCCATAAACTGCTGCGTGTTGATGTGGATTTTCTCCATACCTGAGCATTGATGCTGCTTTGTAACTTCTCGAGAAATAATCAGAGCTAACATTCATTTTTTGCTGAAGTGAATTTAGAATATGAGAATCATAATCTGCAGTATGTGCAAAAGCATTGATTGCTAATTTTTTTCTTGTGTCGGAACTGATACTTCCGGCTCTTAACTCTTGAAGGAAAGGTTCATATTGTGAAGGGTTAGTTAGGATCGAAACAAATTTATTATTTTTTGCTGCCGATCTTACCATAGTAGGTCCACCGATATCTATGTTTTCAATTAAAAGATCAAGATCAGCATCAGGATTTTTTGCAACTTCCTTGAAGGGATATAGGTTGACGCAAACCACTTCAATTGGCTCAATACCATTTTCGTCTGCTTCCTTTAAATCCGAAGGATTGTCTCGTCTCATCAAAATACCACCGCTGATTTTGGGATGAAGCGTCTTTACCCGTCCATTAAAAACCTCGGGGAAGCCGGTCAGTTCCTTAATTTCAGTTACATTTATTCCTTCACCGGAGAGAAGTTTGAAAGTATTACCGGTAGCAATTATATCAAAACCGGAGTTTTTGAGGCCCTTTGCGAAATCCACAATTCCGGTTTTATCAAAAACGCTAATTAACGCTAATTTTTTCAATGCATCATACGAGGTTTGGGTGAATAAATTAAGTCCCGACTCTAACTCTAAATCCCTCAACAAACACTTTGCCAAGGGCAATTTTTTCAATCACTTCTGGTAATAATTGATGTTCAATGCATAGGACCTTTTCGGCTATTTCTTCAGGGGATCTTGCACTTGAAATATCTACGCACTTCTGAGCGATAATTTTACCGGTATCATAAGTTTCGTCTACGTAGTGAACTGTTGCCCCGGACACTTGAGCTGAAGATTCAAATACTGCTCTGTGAACATTCATCCCATACATACCAGAACCACCAAATGATGGAAGAAGTGCAGGATGAATATTTATTATTTTATTTCGAAATGCCTTAACAAAATTTTCAGGAATCAACTTTAGAAAACCAGCAAGTACGATTAAATCAACTCCTGATTTTTCAAAATTATTCTTAAGGTCATCAAATGAAATAAATCCTTCTTTCTTTCCAACAGAAAATACCGGGATCGAAAATTCTTTAGCAATATCAAATGCAGGACAGTATAATTTGTCGCCAACAACAGCTTGAACTTTAATTAACTCTTTAAGTTTTGGTGATTCGAGTATAGCTCGCAGGTTTGAACCACGTCCCGAAACTAAGATAGCAAGTGATAACAAATTACTTGTAAATTATTTGGGCAAAACTACTTAAACAGTTAAAATAAATCAAATTAGAATGTCTGTGTTCAGCTTATTTTTGTTTAAGCATAAAGGATAAAAAGTTTAGCTTATCTTTTAACTTATTTTCAAAAAAATAATCTTTAAAATTATTTGTGTAATCAATAAACAACTTTGCATCAATAAAATTCTTTAACTCGTTGCTAGATCGTGCCGCATAATAACAAGCGAAAGGTTTAACCCAAAGTTCACAGTCGTCAAAATTGAAAACAGCCAATGCATACTCCAAAGATTTTTTATATCTGCCGAGATTAAAATATGATTCACATAAGTATAAGATTGCTTCTGCTCTAAGAGTATCACTAATAGGTAGTTTAGTAAAATTCTGAAGCGAATCAACAGCAGCATTGAACTTTCCAACATCAATCATATTTTTTATTAATATTAATTTTAACTTTGACTTTGATGGTAAATGATTTAGATATTCTTTTCCTCTACTTTTAGCATAAGCATCTTCATCAACGTCATTATTCCCATTTGAAGTTTTGTCAAAAAACAGCAAAGCAGAAATTGAATCTCCCTGAAACAAATAACTTAAACCCAATTTTAGAGCCGCAATACCTTTAAAATTTTCATCTATACTCTTCTCAAGAAAATTCTGGTAATAATTTTTTGCTTTTTT
>JARRKF010000244.1:0-3451 GCA_037388405.1 Ignavibacteriaceae bacterium
TCGTTGATGAATGAAGCCGTAGGTGTTATTTGAGATTCTTCAACACCCAATTTATCCATAATTATTTCTTTTACTTTAGCTTCGACATCCATTTTTATTCTCCTTTTTAGTTTGAAATAGAAGTTTACTTTTGTCTAATATTTGTTAATTATTGTTCAAATTTAAGTAAAATAGGTTTTATTAAACAAATAAGATAAGTATATTTAATTTACATTGTCATTCCGCCATCAACGGCAATTACTTGTCCTGTAATATAGTCAGCTTCTGGACTGCAAAGAAATCCTACTACTTTTGCAATATCTTCAGGTTTTCCCATTCTACTCATTGGTATCATATCGGTTAATTTCTTTCTCTGCTCATCTGATAATTTTGAAGTCATATCGGTTTCAATATAACCAGGAGCTACAGCATTAACTGTAATATTTCTTGATGCTAATTCACGAGCCATTGATTTTGTAAATCCAATTACACCGGCTTTTGATGCAGCATAGTTAGCTTGTCCGGGATTTCCTATAATCCCCACAACCGAAGCAATGTTCACAATCCTTCCATAACGCTGTTTTATCATATGCTTTATTACTGCCTTTGTGTAATTGAAAACACTTTTAAGGTTGGCATTTATAACATCATCAAAATCTTTTTCGGTCATTCTTAAAAGAAGATTGTCTCTTGTGATACCTGCATTATTAATTAGGATATCAACTCCGCCTAATTTTTCAATTGCTTCATTAACAGTAGCTTCTGCCTGTTCAAGTGAAGTTGCATCTGCTTTAAATGCTAAAATTTTTGTTGCAGGATTATTAATTTCCTGCTGTAATTCATCAGCACATTCATCGCAGGAGTTATAAATAAAAGCTACATCAGAAAAGAGAACACCGCAACAGCTTTTTGATGCTAATTCCTTAACGATAGCTCTGCCAATCCCTCTGGTTCCTCCTGTTACAATAGCTCTTTTATTTGGAAACATTTGCCTGTTCTCCAATATTAATTTCCTTTAAATATTCTTCCCTGTAAAGTTCTAATTCAGCAAAACCTTCATCACCTAAAAAATGTTTTAGCTCTTCTTTGCAGGCTTCAAAAATTGTAATATTATTATTTAGTTCAACGTTACAAAATTGTAAACGATCAATATGTTCATCATCAAGAGTAAGTGCACCTTCATAAGTTGTAAATGGAAACAAAACACAATAAATTGGCTTGTGTTTCCACTTAAATTCACCCTCTTCGTCGGCTAGTCTCTGCAAAGTACATAAACCATTTTTATCCAGAAAAGTACATTTATCATTAATTACTTCTGTACCAACAGCAATTCCTGATTCAAAATCTTCATCCTTTTCCGGAGGTTCGAACCAGCGATCTATGTCTTTACATTGGGTCTCATCCATTAAGTCAATTACCTTATCTTTTATACTAAGAATATGTTCATATTCTTTATAATCTACATAAACACCATAATTGCAACATTCACCCGGACAATTACATTTGAATTTGTAAGTAAATATTATCGGGTCTATGTAAAGACCGTTTATTTTCTTAGTGAATTTTTGTGTGATGTTATTTGCATCTTCAGACATTATAAATACCTTTCAACATCTTCAAATTTATCCATACCAAACCGTTTAACATCTGGATTAATTCTTTTAAGCAATCCCTGAAGTACGTTACCGGGACCGATTTCATAAAATTCTTCTATTCCATCATCTATCATATTCTTGATTGTTTCATCCCATCTTACAGGTGAAGTTATTTGCTCATTTAATTTATTTTTGATTTCAGAAATACCTTCAACCGGTCTTGCAGTTACATTTGTATAAACAGGAAATTTTGGATTATAAAAGTTCGTAGAATCCAGAGATAATTTAAATTTTTCTTTTGCAGGCTGCATTAAAGGAGAATGAAAAGCTGCACTAACAACCAATTCCTTTACCATTTTTGCGCCAGCATTTTTACAAAGTTCCATTGCTTTTCTAACACCATCAACAGATCCAGAGATTACAATTTGTCCGGGAGAATTGAAATTAGCACATTGAACAATACCCGAAGAAGAAGCTTCTTTACAAAGGTTTTCAACGTTTTCAGATTCAAGTCCAACTATTGCTGCCATTGTTCCTTTATTTTGATCTCCGGCTTCCTGCATTGAAACACCTCTTGCCCGAACCAATTTAATTGCCTCATGAAATTGGATCGATCCTGATGCTACATAAGCTGAGTACTCACCGAGAGAATGACCTGCAGCAGCATCTGCGTGAAGTGTTCTGATTAGGCTAGCTAGGATCACACTATGTAAAAAGATTGCTGGCTGGGTGTACTGTGTCTGCTTTAGTTCATCTTCGGGACCATTAAACAAAATATATGATAGATTAAGACCAAGAATATCATCAGCAGTCCTAATCATCTCCTTAGCTTCGACAGATTTTTCAAAGAGATCTTTAGCCATCCCAACGTATTGAGATCCCTGCCCCGGAAATATGAAAGCTTTTTTACTCATTTATCAAAAATAATTTAGTCGATGCCCCAAACAATATATGTAGCACCCCAGGTATACCCGGCACCAAATGCAGAAAGAATTAATTTATCACCTTTCTTTACTTTGCCTGCTCTATAATATTCTACAAGACAGGAAGGTATTGTTGCTGCAGTGGTATTTCCATAGCGATCAATATTAATCATAACTTTATCTTTGGTTAATCCCATTCTTTCGGCTGTAGCATCAATAATCCTCAAATTTGCCTGATGAGGCACAAGATAAGCTATATCTTCAGACTTAAGATTGTTTTTCTGCATAAGTTCTACCGAAACATCAGCCATGCCTTTAACAGCAACTTTAAATACAGCTTTTCCATCCTGATAAAGGTAATGCATTTTTTTGTCAACCGTTTCATGCGAAGGAGGATTAAGGCTTCCACCTCCTCTCATATGCAGTGCATCTTCACCGGAACCGTCAACATGTAAAATATAGTCCCTTAAGCCAAGATTTTTATCTTCGGTTGGTTCCAAAAGCACAGCAGCACCACCATCACCAAACAAAATACAATTATTTCTATCGGTATAATCAACAATTGAGCTCATTTTATCGGCACCAATAACCAAAACTTTATTGTATTGTCCACTTTCAATCAACGCAGAACCAGTCTGAAATGCGAATAAGAAGCCGGAACAGGCTGCTTCCAAATCAAAACCCCAGGCATTCTTTGCACCAATTCTTTTTTGAACAAGACAAGCAGTCGGAGGGAAAAACATATCCGGAGTAACAGTAGCTACTATAATGCAATCAATATCTTCTGCTTTTACGTTATGTTTCTCAAGTAAATCGAGTGCCGCTTTTGTTGCAAGGTCACTTGTTGCACCGTTTTCGAGAATTCTTCTTTCCTTGATTCCTGTACGTGTCAAAATCCATTCTTCGTTTGTATCAACTATCGATTCAAAATATTTATTATCATAAACCTTTTCC
>JARRKF010000245.1:0-4201 GCA_037388405.1 Ignavibacteriaceae bacterium
GAGGAATGGCAATAGGTTTTTGGGGAATAGCTGCTGCTTCTGCCGTTTCGCTCGGGCCAATGATCGGAGGTTATTTAATAGAAACATTCAGCTGGCATGCAATTTTTGATGTTAATGTACCGTTTGGAATTGTTGCAATGCTTGCTACCTTAATTATACAAAGAGAATATAAAACCGAGCACACCCGCTCCTTTGATTTAGTTGGTTTCATTTCGATGACTTTATTCTTGGTTTTTCTATTGCTTGCACTTTCTGATGGAAACGCTGCATGGAATACCGGCGGCTGGACTTCCGACTTCATACTATCCTGCTTTGCAATTTCTTTTGCAGCGTTTGTAATTTTTATAGCGGCGGAGTTAACTGTAAAACACCCAATAGTAGATCTTAGAATTTTAAAAAACCGAAACTTTGGTCTGGCTAATATTATGCTTTTTATTTTTGGTCTTTCATTTTTTGGAAATTCTTTTCTCTTACCGTTATATCTGCAAAACTCATTAGGGTACACAGCGCTTCAGGCTGGATTTGTATTTTTTCCGGTTGGAATTATACAGGCGATTATGTCCCCTGTTGCAGGTAAGATGTCCGACAAATTAAATCCTAAAATCCCGATCTTTATCGGGATAGTATTAACATTCCTAAGTATGTATTTATATAAAGACCTGTCAATTTATTCTGAATACAATGAGATAATAATTCCGCTGGTGATAAGAGGATTCGGATTAGGATTTATGTTTATACCGTTGAGCACAATTGCTATTAATGATATTCCAAAAGCTAAAATAGCCCAGGCGACAGGTTTATTTAACACAATACGCCAGGTTGGCGGGAGTTTTGGAGTTGCTATTCTTGGTTCATTTCTTACCAGAAGAGTTATTTATCATACCGAGATTTTCGGTGAAGCAATAAACCAGAACTCAGCTGT
Organism: Ignavibacteriaceae bacterium; assembly: GCA_037388405.1. Lineage (GTDB taxonomy): Bacteria > Bacteroidota > Ignavibacteria > Ignavibacteriales > Ignavibacteriaceae > IGN2. The sequence continues at coordinate 923 of JARRKF010000245.1, forward strand.
CTTCAAGCAAAGTATGGTAAAGTTGAATTATTTTGTTCAACATACTACCGGAAGCACCGGTGCAGAAATGATGGCAAGATCAAAAGCATTAATTGCACAGAATATTGCGAACCAGGCATTCGTACAGGGGATTGCCGACGATTTTCTTGTTGGTTCAATAATTACTCGCAGACGATTTTCTTGCAGGTGCTATAATTACTTTATTAATTATCATTCCATTGCTGTTCCTCCGTTATCATAAAGAGAAAAATGGGGAAAGCGCTGAAATGATGGAATAAAATTTAATGGAGATGAAATTAAAATGTTAAAATCATTATTAATATTTTTATTGGGAATACAATTCATTTATGCACAAATTAATAAGGATTCATTATCAGTAGCTGATGCAGTTGAATTAACATTAAAAAACTATCCGTTAATTAAGCAGGCTACAGAAAGTATTAATGTTGCAGAAGCTAGAATTAAAGAACAGCAAAGCATTTTGTATCCGGTTGTTAATGCCGAAGCTTCTTACACACGCATCGGTCCAATCCCAACTATCAATTTCGGGCCGGAACTTTTTGAACTGGCACCACCCAATAATTATGATGCACACGTTTCTGTTTATCACACTTTATATGATTTTGGAAAAAGAGATGCACTGGTAGATCTTACAAAATCTTATAAAAAATCTGCAATAGACAATGTAGATTATGTAAAATCCAATCTTGCGTTTCAAACTGTTCAAACCTTTTACTCGATTTTGTTGCTGCAGAGAAGTATTGCTGTGAAAGATACAGACATCTCAAACCTCAATAAACATCTGGCATTTACTAAAAAAAGATTTGAAACAGGAAGTGCAACTGATTTTGACGTACTCACAACCCAGGTTAGAATTTCCAATGCTGAAAATCAGAAACTCGATCTTAAGAACATTCTGCAAAAGCAAATTATTTTGCTCAAAAAGTTAACCGGTATTCCATATGACTCGACTGCTGATCTTTCGGGAAGCTTTTACTTAAATTCAATTAATATTGATAAGGACTCACTTGTGGCGATTGCACTTCACCAAAGACCAGAAATTATTTTGGCAATGGATTCAGAAAACAGTGCGAGAATGCAGCAGAATGTTGCGGGATTAGGTAATATGCCCTCGTTCAATATTATGTTGTCTTATGGACTGAAGAATGGTTACATGCCAAACCTTGATGTTCTTAGAGGCAACTGGGTTGCCGGTGTAGATGTGAGTGTTCCTATTTTTGATGGTTTTAGAACAGCATCCAGTGAGGAAGAGGCAGATGCAAATTTAAAAGTCTCGCAGCAACATACTTCTCAGGTAACAAAAGATGTAATTTCAGATGTTCAGCAGGCTGTTGAAGATTTGGAAATCAAGATGAGCAAGGTTGCTACAACTAAAATTGAAGTTTCTTATGCAGAAGTCTCAATACAAAGAGCTAATGCACAATATAAAAACGGGGCAGCTACAAATCTTGATGTGCTTGACGCGGAAGCTTCTTTATCGCAGGCAAGATTAAAATATCTCCAATCATTATATGAAGCTATTATTAGTAATTACAATTTGAAAAAAGCTGTTGGTGATGCGATCTGGTGATAGAAGAGTATTCTGTAAAATAAATTAAAGCAAAAATTAATAACCGATTGCCAGACCGCCGCCTCGCGGGTCTGAAGCACCATAAATTATTCTTCTAACCGGGTCTATCATTATTCCTTCTGCAATTCCAAGCTTGCGAAATTCTAATCCGTCATTGACTAAATTGTATCCCATTTTTACCAATTCATCTTTCACAGTTTCCTTTAAAGATTCGCCGAAGGCGGATTGTTCATAATAAAGTGAATCAGGCATCCATTGGTGATGAATTCTGGGTGCCTCAATGGCTTCTTTAATATTCATATTGAAATCAATACAATTAAGAATTACCTGGAGTACGGTTGTGATAATTACAGAACCGCCGGGGGAACCGATAATAAGATATGGCTCGCCATCTCTAAGAATAATTGTTGGTGTCATTGAGCTGAGCATTCTTTTTTCAGGTTGAATTGAGTTTGCTTCGGATCCCATCAAACCAAACTGGTTTTGTACACCGGGTTTTGCACTGAAGTCATCCATTTCATTGTTGAGAAGAAAACCAGCACCTTCGACTACGATTCCCGAACCAAATGAAGAATTTATAGTTGTTGTAGTACTTACTGCATTCCCATAAGAATCATAAACAGAGTAGTGAGTTGTTTCTCTGCTCTCATTAAAATTAGCTACATCAAGACTTCTAATTTCACTTGAAGGAACTGCTCTGTTTTTTGCTTCTTCAATTTTGTTGAAGATAGTTTTTGCATATTCTTTAGAAAGAAGTTGTGATTTTGGGACAGGATAAAAATCTTCATCGCCGAGATGATATGTTCTGTCTGCATAGACATACTTCATTGCTTCCACTAAGTGATGAACATATTCTGCGCTGTTCCATCCTTCGGTTTTTAATCCACCATTGGTAGAAAAATTTTCAAGAATATTTAACAGCTCGACTAAAGCTATTCCACCAGAACTTGGCGGAGGCATTGAAACAATTTCATATCCACGATATGTGCCGATAATCGGCTCTCGTTCTACACTTTTATATTTTTCAAGGTCCTCTAAAGTTATATATCCACCCAATGACATAATTTGCTTTATGAGAAGCCCGGCGACTTTGCCTTTATAAAATCCATCCCGACCGTTTTGTTTAATTTGTTCAAGTGTCCATGCAAGATCAGGTTGAATGAATAGGTCACCTGTACTGAAAGGCTCGCCATTTTTAGTAAATATTTTTTTGATGAAGGATATTTCTCAAAGATGGACAAATTATTTCTAAAGTAAATGGAATCTCTCTTTTCGAGTTTCCATCCGTATTTTGCAAGTTCAATTGCTGGTTGAATAACTTCACCAAGAGGAAGGGTGCCGTATTTTTCAAGAGCAAACAATAATCCTGCAACACTTCCCGGAACTCCCGCAGAAGTGGTTCCTTGCTGACTAAGTTCAGGAACAAAGTCTCCTTTATCATTTAAAAACATATCCCTGTTTGCAGTAAGCGGAGCTTTCTCGCGGTAATCAATTGTAATATTTTTTCCATCAGCCAAATGAATAACCATAAAACCTCCTCCGCCAAGATTTCCCGCGGATGGATACGTTACAGCAAGAGCAAAACCAACAGCAACTGCAGCATCAATAGCATTTCCACCTTTCTTCATAATTTCAATTCCCACTTTTGAAGCATAAGAACTTGTCGAAACCACCATTCCGTTTTCAGC
>JARRKF010000246.1:0-2083 GCA_037388405.1 Ignavibacteriaceae bacterium
CTCTTGAGATAGCATCATTATATCACATTGAAGTAAATATTATTTTAACGCTTCAAATAATTCTAATAACAATAATAGTATTACTTTTTGGTGAGCTTCTACCAAAAGTTTTTGCATCAAGACATCCGCAACTTGCTATAAAATTTACTGTTATTCCACTATATCTTTTTAGCATCATAATTTATCCGGTTTCCGAAATTATAACTGAACTTATAAGACTTACTTTTTCAAAAATTAAAATTGATAGGGCAAAAACCGCTATTACAGAGAAAGAAATTCCTGACCTTGCCGAATTGGGTCACGAAAGAGGAACTTTAGAAGAAGAGGAACAGGAAATTATTTCAAGTTTTGTAGAATTTAAATCTGTGCTTGTAGCTGAAGTTATGACTCCACGCATGGATATTGTTGGTGTTCCTTTTGATGTTGACCGGGAGGAATTAATTGAAACTATAAATTCAAGTGGACACAGTCGTTTTCCTGTTTTTAAAGAAAATTTAGATAAAATAACCGGAATAGTTCATGCAAAAGATCTGTTACAATTTTTAAGAAAACAAACATTTAAAAAAGACGAAACACTTTCAGAAATTTCAAGAGAAGTTCTTTTCGTTCCAGAAAGAAAAATAAAACAATGGGGATTAATTTTATTCCAGCAAGCGAAGATTATGATACAATTGCAGGGCTGGTAATTAGCAAATCTGGTGATATTCCAAAGGAAGGATATTCTTTTATTTTAGATAAATATAGACTGACAGTTAAAGAGGTTTTAAAGAAAAGAATTAAAAGAATTGAGATCGATAAAATCCCAACGGGATCATTTTAAATGAAAAAGGGTTGTTTTATAAAAACAGTTATAATAGGAACAGTTTTAATTGCTTCTGTTGTTTATATAATTGAGAATAAATTGGATGACTGGGTAATTTCTCCAGGCAAAAAGTTTGTTCTTAACAAAATAGTACAAAACTGGGATAAAGAATTAAAATATGTTTATGCTTCTCCTCAAAAAGATTCACTAAAAAATCTGCTGAATTATTATGTTGAAAATATTGAGTCATTAGACGATGTTGCTAATGAAGATGAAAAAAGTTTTAGTGAAGAATTGAATTCAGTACTTAAAGATAGCATCATCACAAAAGATGAACTTACCGAACTAACTTTATTTGTTAAAAAGGAAATAAATGAAAAACCAAAGAGCAACTGAAATTAAAGTTGGAGTTACAGTCTTACTCGGACTGATTGTTTTTATATGGGTTTTAGGCTGGACAAAAAATTTTACTTTTTCTTCTTCGGATAATAATATCCTTGTAAGTTTTAATAATATTTCAGGACTCGAGATAGGAAATAATGTTACTGTAAACGGCGTTAAAAAAGGTCACGTAAGTGATTATGATATAAAGGGAGATAATGTAATAGTTTCATTAAAAGTTGATAGTGATGTAAAATTAAAAAGAGATGCTCAGTTTTTTCTTGAAAGCACCGATTTGATGGGGGGAAGAAAGGTTGAAATCTACCCGGGTACAAGCAGTGAACCATTAGATCTGAATACTATTCATCATGGTACATATATAACTGATATTGCAGGTGTAATAGCGCTCTTTGGTGATTTACAAGATAAAATCAGCATTATCGCGAATGAAACTGCTAAAACTTTACAGAGCTTAAATTCTTTTCTGGATGATAAAGTTTTTATGCAAGAGGTTAGAAACAGTGTAAAAAACTTGAATGCTGTTACATCTGAACTTGGTCGTGTTCTAAAAGATAATCAACAGAATATCAAAGAAATTACTACCAATACAAAAGAAATAACAGATGAGACTAAAATATTTTTTCAAGCGAATAAAAATAATTTTAAGACTACACTTACTAATTTAAATTCAGCAGTTGCAAAATCTGATTCCTTACTGAGTGCTCTAAATTATTTAGTTCAGGAAACTTCTGAAAGAAGAAATAATCTTGGAAAGATTCTGTATAATGATTCGCTTTATGTTAATGTTCTTGAGTCGATGCAAACAATAAATAAGTTAACTAAAATATTAATGGAACAACTTGAATCTGACGGTATTAAAATAGATGCAAATATTTTTTA
>JARRKF010000246.1:2188-9531 GCA_037388405.1 Ignavibacteriaceae bacterium
GTTTTTACCACCGGAGAAATTAATTACTGCAATAAAAAATTCAACAAGTATCAGCATTATGCTGCAAGATTTGCTGCGAAGGAAGCAGTTTACAAAGCTTTGGCCTCCGGTTGGAAGGAAGGTCTAAGGTGGAAAGACATTGAAATTGAGAACGACCATTCAGGAATGCCATTCGTTAATGCAAAAGGTAGGTTGAGTTCTTTTTTAGCTAAAAATTTTCAACTAAAAATTTCAATCAGTCACTCTCATAATTATGTTACTGCTGTTGCCATAATTTTTAAAAATAGTGATTAGCTTACTTTATACTCTCCTCCCATACCAACCCTCATAAAGTTAATTGAAATTAAACACTGATATTATTAGCTTTTCTGCTGTAAATTTATTTATTTTACAAAATATATGTTCCAGAAATTCTACAACATTTTTAATTATACTTCCATAGCAGTTGTTGTAGTTTTTTTAGTTTTGATTCTTGCTAAATTGGTATCACCCAAAACATATGTTGTTTTATTAGTAATTACTCTAGTAATATTTTTAGCAAGGATTGGTTTAAGAATTTATCTTCATTCATACTTAAAGAAAAACAGAGAAGGAGAATAGGACTTCGAACCCTCGAAAAGAACAAATGGCAAACTTAATGCAAAGGTGCTTATATTAAATCAGAGCTATGAGCCACTTACTATTTGTAATATTAAAAAAGCAGTTATTTTAATGTACTTGGGTAAAGCAGAGTTAATTTTAAAGGATGATGGTAAAGCAATAAGGTCTATTCGTTCTAAATATCCATGGCCTAGTGTAATCAGGTTAAGTCATTTTGTAAGCGTACCATACAAGAAAGTAGTTCTAACAAGAAAAAATATCTTAAGGAGAGATGGATATAAATGTGCTTATTGTGGACGCGGAGATCTTACATTAACAATTGATCATATCATTCCTAAAGCACGAGGGGGCGATGACTCCTGGGAAAATCTTGTGAGTGCATGCACAAAATGCAACAACAAAAAGGGAGACAGAACTCCTCATGAAGCAGGATTATCACTTCTGGTTAAGCCAATCAAACCTAGCCACATAATGTTTATTAAAAACGTTGTTGGCAGGATTGATGAAAAATGGAAACCATATCTCTATCTTTCCTGAATTCTTTTGTTTTTTAACGAAATAATATCATATATCCTTATTTTAATGTTTTAATTTTTTTATTTTCTATTTATGAAGAGAAAACGAATATTAAGTGGAATGCGTCCTACGGGCAAACTACACATTGGGCATTACGTGGGAGCTCTGGAAAATTGGGTCCATCTGCAGGATAGTTATGAAAGTTTTCATTTAGTTGCTGACTATCACGTTTTGACTACTGATTTGAACACTGATAAAATTTACGATGATACAATTGATATGATTATTGACTGGCTTGCTGCTGGATTGGATCCTGTTAAAAGTCCTATTTTCAGACAATCACAAATAAAAGAGCATACAGAATTAAATTTAATTTTTAGTATGCTAATAACTGTTAACAGACTGGAACGAAATCCAACAGTTAAAGATCAAGCGAGAGCGCTTCATATCGAACAAATTATTTATGGTCACCTTGGATACCCGGTGCTTCAGGCTGCTGATATTTTACTGTACAAAGGAGAAGCAGTTCCGGTTGGCGAAGATCAGGTTCCACATGTAGAAATAACAAGAGAGATTGCACGAAAATTTAATAACCAATATGGATTCGTTTTTCCTGAGCCGGAACCTCTACTAACAAAATTTTCCCGATTACCTGGAATTGACGGGAGTGCTAAGATGAGTAAATCACTTGGTAATACTATACTACTCTCTGATGAACCTGAAACTGTAAAAGCAAAACTCAGAAAAGCTGTTACTGATCCGCAAAAAATTAGAAGACACGATCCCGGGCGACCCGAGATATGTTTAATATTTGCATATCATAAAAGGTTTAATCCCGAGGAAGTTCCTCAGATTGAAGCTGACTGCCGATCCGGTGCTTTGGGTTGCGTTGATTGTAAACTTAATTGCTCTAAAAAAATATCTGCTTTTCTTGAGCCTATAATTGACAAAAGAAAATATTATGAAAAAAATATGAAAGAAGTTCTTGATATTCTTGATGATGGAGAGAAAAGAGGAAAAACTGTAGCGGTAGAGACGATGAATGAAGTTCATAAAAATATGAAATTTGGATAAGATGTTTAAAGTAAAGCTAAATCAATTCGAGGGTCCGCTTGATTTACTTCTGTTTTTTATAAAAAGAGATGAACTTAATATTTATGATATCCCAATTGCAAGATTAACTAAAGAGTTTTTGGAGTATGTTAACCTGATAAAAATTCTTGACCTGGAAGTAGCCGGTGATTTTATTCTGATGGCTTCAACTTTAATGCACATTAAAGTTAGAATGTTGTTACCTAGAGAATTAGATGAAAAAGGTGAGGAGATTGATCCGAGAGATGAATTAGTTAAAGCACTCCTGGAATATAAACGATACAAGGAAATGACAGAGGAGCTATCGTATTTTGAATCAAATCAAAGGAAAAAAAGATTCAGAGGAAATTTTTTAGAAGATATAAAACAGTCACCTCAGGAATATGATATTCTATTGAAGAATATTTCGATATACGATCTTGCAAAATCATTTAAGATTGCAATTGAACAACTTAAAGATGAACCGATTCATCAGGTAAAAAAGCTAAATGTTTCCATAGATGAACAAATACAGTTTATTCAACAAAAGATAGAGGAATATCAGGAACTTCATTTCTTTAAGCTTATAGAAGAGCTTAAAGAAAAAATCAGAATTATAGTTACCTTTATTGCACTACTTGAAATGATTAAAGCCGGTAGAATTATCATTAAAACAACAAATCTTTTCAACGATTTCATTATTTCGAAAAAAGAAAATGGATAATTCATATATATCAGTTATAGAAGCATTGATTTTTGCTTCCGACGATTCACTCTCGCGGGAAGAAATAATTTCGGCTATAAAAGCAATAGACGGGGAAGAGGTCGATATTAGTCCAGATGACATTGAAAGTACAGTTGATTTATTAAACAAAAATTATGATGAAAACGGAAACTCATTTCGGATAATCCGAATTGCTAAAGGGTTTCTCTTCGCAACAGTTGAACAATATGCAAAGTTTGTTGGATATCTTTCCTCGGAAAGAGCAAAAAGACGGCTTAGCCAGGCAGCACTTGAGACACTTTCTATAATTGCATACAAACAACCTATTACAAAACCGGAACTTGAATCTATTCGTGGTGTTAATTCAGATTATATTCTTACCACACTGCTTGAAAAAAACCTCATAACTATTAAAGGAAGAGCTGAAACTGTGGGTAGGCCATTACTTTATGCTACTACTGATGAATTCTTAAAATATTTTGGTCTCAATACTTAAGAAAAATTATGATGACAGATTTGGAAGAAAAAATAGAAGAATCTTTGCAAGGTACACCAGATGACCAAAGTCCGGATCAATAAATTTCTTTCCGATAGTGGTGTCGGTTCCAGAAGAAATTCAGAGCAATTTATTTTAGAAAAAAGAGTTTCTATTAATGAAAAAATAATTACTGATCTCAGTTTTAAAGTCGATCCTGAAACTGATACTGTTACTCTGGACGGCGAAAGAATAAAACCTAGAAGACATATATATATACTCTTAAATAAGCCGAAGGGTTATATCACGAGTGTTTCGGATGAGCGTAACAGAAGAACAGTGCTTGATTTGATAAAAACTAAAGACCGAATTTATCCAGTTGGCAGACTAGATTATGATACGACCGGACTTTTATTTCTAACAAATGATGGTGATTTTTCACAGCTGCTTACGCATCCTAAAAATAAAGTCCCCAGGGAATATGAAGTTAAGTTAGATAAACCGGTACGTGAGGAGGATAAAAAAAGCTTGCTGAATGGAATTATGTTAAAAGAATGTTTGGAAGACTTGGATATAAAGTAATCAATTTAACAAGAACAAGTTTTGCAGAAATTCGGATTGATGTACCAACCGGAAAATACAGAAATTTAACACCACAAGAAGTTAATTTTATAAAAGAAAAATTCTCAACTGATTCTTAATGGAGGAATAGTGGAAAACAACCAGACAGATATAAATGTTCTGATAAAAAGAAGATATGAAGAACTTGAAGAGTTAAAGAAAAAAGGATTCGAACCTTTCGCATATTCTTTCGATACTGATACTTATTCTACAGATATAAAAAATGATTTTCAGAATTATGAAAATAAGGATGTTAAAATTGCAGGAAGATTAATGGCACTGAGAAGAATGGGTAAAGCATCCTTTGCGCATATAATGGATCAGAAGGGAAGAATTCAGATTTATCTTAAAAAAGATGATATTGGTGAAAGTTATGATGCTTTTAAACTGATGGACATCGGCGATATAATCGGAGTGGAAGGATTTGTATTCAAAACAAAGACTGGAGAAATATCTGTTCATGTAAAAATTTTAAAGCTCCTAGCAAAATCTTTAAGACCCTTACCAATTGCAAAAGAAGTAGAAGATGAACAAGGTAATAAAATTGTTTACGATCAGTTTGCTGATAAAGAATTGAGATATCGTCAACGCTATGTTGATCTGGTTGTTAATCCTGAAGTAAAATCTGTTTTCGCTAAACGCTCAAAAATAATAACTTCAATTAGAAAATTTCTTGATGATAAAAATTACCTCGAAGTTGAAACACCCGTACTCCAGCCACTTTACGGTGGTGCAGCAGCCAGACCATTTGTAACGCATCATAATGCTCTTGATATAGATTTGTTTCTTAGAATTGCCGATGAACTTTATTTGAAGAGATTAGTAGTTGGTGGTTTTGACGGAGTGTATGAAATCTCTAAAGATTTTAGAAATGAAGGAATGGATAGATCTCATAATCCGGAATTTACTATGCTCGAGCTTTACGTTGCTTACAAAGATTATGAATGGATGATGAATCTTGTTGAGGAACTATTTGAATCAGTTTGTTCAACAGTTTTTAATAGTCTGGAATTTATATTTGAAGGAAAGCAAGTAAAGTTTAATCGTCCGTGGAAAAGAATTAGATATGTAGATGCAATTTTGGACAAAACAGGAGTTGATATAATCCAAGCTTCAGAAAATGATTTAAAGGGTTTAGCTAAAAATATTGGGATTGAAACAGTAGGAATTCATGGAAAAGCTAAGTTCATCGATGAAATATTCAGCCAGGTTATTGAACCTGAACTAATTCAGCCAACTTTTGTAGTTGACTATCCATTAATTCTTTCTCCATTAGCAAAAAAGCATCGGAGCAAAGAGGGATTGGTGGAAAGATTTGAAGGCTATGTTGCTGGTAAAGAAATATGCAATGCATTCTCAGAATTGAACGATCCGGTTGATCAAAGGAAAAGATTTGAAGAACAAGTTAAAATGAGAGAAGCTGGTGATGAAGAAGCTCATCAGGTAGATGAAGATTTTCTGCGTTCAATGGAATATGGAATGCCACCAATGGCAGGATTGGGAATCGGCATTGATCGTTTAGTAATGATACTTACTAATCAATCATCTATCAGAGATGTGATCTTCTTTCCTCAAATGAAGCCACAAGTTTAGCTCTATTTAGATTTGAAATTTAAATTTTAAGTTGATTTTGTGAGTATTAAAGTTATATTAAAATAGAATTTTACTTCTGGAGAATTATATGAAAAAAATATTTCGCATACCGACTTTAGTTATTATTGTAGCACTGAGTATTGTTCTTGGTATCCAGATCGAAAAAACATTTTCTGATGATAATCTTAATAATGGAGTAAAAAAGATTGAAGATGTTCTCTCATTAACTAATAAGTATTATGTAGAGCAAGTTGATACGCAAAAGCTTGTTGAAGATGCCATAAAAGGAATTATGGATAATCTTGATCCTCATTCTTTCTACATTTCACCTAAAGAATTTTCATCTGTAGAAGAATCTTTTAGAGGAGATTTTGAAGGTATCGGGATTGAATTTCAGATTGTGAATGATACTCTTACTGTTGTTTCTCCAATTACAGGAGGACCAAGCGAAGCATTGGGGATTTTACCCGGTGACAGAATAGTTAAAATTAATGGAAAAGACTGTGTTGGAATTACAAATGAACAAGTGAGAGATAAGCTTAGAGGCAAAGCAGGATCAAAAGTAAAAGTCTCAATAAGCAGAGTTGGTGTTAAAGGTTTAATTGAATATGAAATTACTCGAGACAAAATTCCTCTTTATTCAGTAGATGTTCATTTATTATTAAAAGATAGTATTGGTTACATTAGTGTATCACGATTTTCTGAAACAACTTACAATGAATTAATTGAAGCTTTAAATGACCTTAAACAAGAAGGTATGAAAGAACTCGTTCTTGATTTAAGAGGAAACCCGGGTGGACTTCTTGGACAAGCAGTTGATGTTGCAGATATTTTCATTGATGATGAAAAGAAGATTGTTTACACAAAAGGCCGATTAAAAGATTTTGATGAGGAATTATTTGCTTCAAAACCATCTGCATTTGAAAAAATTCCTTTAATTATTCTTATTAATCATGGTTCCGCTAGTGCAAGTGAAATCGTTTCGGGTGCTGTGCAGGATTGGGATAGGGGATTAATTGTTGGTGAAACCTCTTTTGGTAAAGGATTAGTTCAAAAACAATTTATGCTGCCAGATAATTCAGCAATTCGTCTGACAATTTCACGATACTATACTCCTTCAGGTAGATCTATACAAAGAGATTACACTGATAAGAAAAAGTACGAGGATTTTTACTCAGAAAGAAGTGATAGTGGTGTAACAGAAGAAAATAACTTAGAGCATCTTGCTGAAAAAGATACGACTAAACCTGTTTATAAAACTAATGGAGGCAGAACTGTTTACGGTGGAGGTGGAATTACGCCCGATTACATAATACCCTCTGAAAAAATCACGGAGTATACAAGAAATCTTTTAAGAAATAATCTATTTTATCAGTATGTATTGAATTATATCGAACAAAATGGAAAAGAATTAACTTCAGTTTATGGGAATGATTTAAAGAAATTTGTGAAGGAATTTTCATTTTCTAATAAGGACTTGAAGAATTTTATAAACTTTGCAAAATCAAAGAATGTAAATTTTACTGAGGATGATTATAAAATTGATAAGAAATATATTGAGACCAGATTAAAAGCACAAGTTGCAAGAAATTATTGGAAGAACAATGGCTGGTATTCTGTTATGTTGACTGTGGATAACCAGATAGCTAAAGCACTTACATTATTCGATGAAGCAAAAGAAATTTCTAATCTTAAATGAAAGTTTTTTATTGGCTAGTTGTATTTCTATTTGGAACAATAACA
>JARRKF010000247.1:0-3947 GCA_037388405.1 Ignavibacteriaceae bacterium
TTCTTAATCGATTCAGTATAATGCGAATTACCACCATCAATTATTAGATCATCCTTTTCTAAAAGATTTAATAGTTTGTCGATTGTTTCTTCAGTTGGTTTTCCATGAGGAACCATAACCCAAACATTTCTAGGCTTTTCAAGTTTTGAAACAAGATCTTCAATTGAATCAGCTCCGATTCCGCCATCATCAATTGCTTTTTTAACATTATCTTTGTCTAAATCGAATGCGACGATTTGATGTTTATCATTTTTAAGTCTCTTGAGCATATTACCGCCCATCTTACCGAGACCAATTAATCCTATTTTCATTTTAACTCCTTTTAGATTTCAATATTATTTTCTTCAAGTTTTACCTGCAGATTTGCAGGTTCATTAAGAAGAATTGTATTTAGACCGTAATTAGTTGCTGCAGTATAGTTCTCTTCTCTGTCATCGATGAAAAGGCACTCTTCAGGGTCTTTCTGAAGTATATGTGTTGCAGCATAAAAAATTTCTTGTTCAGGTTTTCTTGCTCCGAGATAACAGGAACTAAAAAAACAGTTGAAATATTTGATAAGATTAAATTTGTTGTTTAACCTGTATTTGTTCAACTCACGTGATTCATTATTTAAAGTTGCAAGCAGATATTTCTTTTTATTGGCAAGCTTCTCCAGAAGTTTTAAAGTTGAGTCAAATACCTTCGACTGGGAATGCATAAATTCAATAAAATCAGATTTAGAAAAATTTCTTTCTTTAAAGAACACAACCTCATTTAAATATTCATCAAGTGAAAGTTTTCCTTTTTCAAATTTTTTGAACAATGGTCCGTGCCTTCTTTCCATCTCTTCATAATCAAGAGAAAATTTTTTTGTCGATTTCTCTCTTGAAATCTGATCCCAACCATTCGTTAAGCAAACTCCACCTACATCAAAAAATATTGTTGTTATTACTTTCACTTTATGCTTTCATTAATTTTCTTCAAAGCTTGCTCAATATTTTTTCCAAGATGAATTCTTATTACCCGACGGTTCTTATCATTCAAGGAACGGAAGTCACCAAGTGCCTGTGCTCTTTGAAGTGTTGCAAAACCATAGTCCATCCCTGAAATTGGTAAATCATCTTCGGCTTCATAAGTAAACATTATGAAAACACCTTTGTTTGGTCCGCCTTTATGCAGTTGTCCTGTTGAATGCATATATCTTGGACCATAACCGAGTGTTGTTGCAACCTTTAAATTGTTTCTCAGCTTCATTCTGATTGACTGCAAAAGCTTCTGCCTTTGCGGAGTCTGTAAAAAGTAAGCAAGCAAAGCAAAGTAATCTGGTGACTTTGCAAGTTTTAGAAATGAATTAAGGAATGCAGATAAGCTTTTTCCTTTTGGTGCCCAATCAGCATCTGTGTTGTAGTAAATGAAAATATCATTCTGACTTATAACTGGATCACCTTCGCCAAAATTTCCTTTACTCTTCCATTCTTCAAGAAGATCTTTGCTGTTCTTTTTACTTTCGGAAACGTTTGGTTCATCAAACGGATTTACATTTATAATTCTTCCTGCAGTCGCAGTAGCAAGTTCCCAGCGGAAAAATTCTGCTCCGAGTGCAAGTTTATTTTTCAGATCTATTTTTATAACCGGATGACCAGCTTTCTGTAAAGCATTTAGTTTACGTTCTTCTGTTTGCTTCTCGTCATTACCTGAATGCAAATAAATGAAAACTCTGTCATTACTATACACATCAGGTTTACCAAGGTCCTCGCTTTCAACCGGAAGAATTCCTTTACCTTCTTTTCCAGTGCTTTCAGCAATCAATTGTTCTACCCAGTAGCCGTAAGCATTAATTGATTTTGAAAGAACAAAGGTCGCTTTGTCTCTTCCGAGTCGTGCATTTATTCCTAGAACTGTCCCAAGTGAAATTGCGGGATTCGATTCGGAAGGAATGAATGGTCCGCAGCTTATTTCCATTTGATGCGCATTGTGCAGAATTTCTTTTATATCAACTCCGATTAAAGCCATCGGAACAAGTCCGAAATATGATAAAGCGGAATACCTTCCACCATAATCTTCTGGATTTGTAAATACTTTTCTAAAATTTCTCTCCTTTGCTTCATCTTGCAGAGGAGTTCCATCATCGGTAACTGCTACAAATTGTTTACCTGGATAGTCAATTCCTTTTTCAATTAAAAGATTGAAGAAGTAATGATCAAAGCTTAAGGTTTCAGTTGTTGTACCAGATTTACTTGCAACAATAAAAAGTGTTTTGCCTAATTCGATTTGTGATTCCACATCCTTTACTGCAGCAGGATCAGTATTATCAAGCATAATTAATTTTGGATAGCCGGATTTGGAGCCAAAAGTTTCTCTCACTACTTCAGGACAGAGACTACTTCCCCCCATTCCAAGCAGAACAACATATTTGAATTTTTCTTTTTTAATCTCATTAGCAAAATTTATTATTTCATCAGTACGATCGATAAAATCTTCAATGTTAAGCCAGCCTAATCTGTTCGAGATTGCTTCAGCTTGCTTCTTATCCGATTTCCAAACGTAAGGATCTCTGGAAAAAATTCTTCTTGCAATCTGTTTTTCATCTAGCGAACTGTAAGCAGATTTTATATCAGATTCATTTTTGCCGTAATCAATTTCCTGTGAGCCTGCTTTCTCAGAAAGAAATTGTAATCTCTTACTTGCAAGAGTTTTCATAAGATTATCGTACGGTTTTATAAATTTTTCGATACCTTCATTAACCAATTGACGAGTTACAAAATCTATTTCAATACCTAACTTCCTTAAATCTTCAAAAGTTTTTCTCGCTTCTGAAACATCCTGCTCAATAGAATTTTCAATAATTCTTCCATGATCAGCAAAAGCGTCGATAGTATCATCCGGCAGGGTATTTATTGTATGAGGGCCAATTAAAGCCTCAACATATTTAACATCAGAATAAAGGGGATCTTTTGTGCTTGTGCTTGCCCATAATGGTTTCTGAACGTGAGCACCTTTGTTTTCAAGTTTTCTCCATCTATCATGATAAAAAATATTTTTAAAGCTCGTATATGCAATCTTAGCGCTTGCGATACCTGCTTTGCCGAGAAGATTTTCAGGCTTTGGATCACCGGTAGTTTTTTCAGGAATGATATAATGACCAAGAAGCTGATCTGTAAGAACATCAATTCTGCTTAAAAAGAAACTTGCAACTGAAGAAATATTACTTATGTCTTTCCCCTCTTCAACTCTTCTTTCAAGAGCTTTAATATAAGCCCATGCAACAGCTTCGTAACTTTGGATTGAAAACAAAAGAGTGATATTAATATTTATTCCTTCATAAAGACATTGTTCAATTGCAGGTACACCTTCGTCAGTACCGGGAATTTTAATAAAACAATTTGGTCTGTCAACTTTTGAAAATAATCTTCTTGCTTCTTCAATTGTACCTTCAGTATCACGTGCAAGATATGGGGAAACTTCAAGACTCACAAAACCATCTGTTCCATCAGATTCGTCATACACACTTCTTAAAATATCGCATGCATCCTGCACATCTTTAACAGTTAATTCCTCATAAATTTCTCTAACACTTTTTTTCTCTTTAACAAGCTTCTTAATCTGATCGTCATAATCATTTCCTTTTGATATTGCTTTGTTAAATATGCTTGGATTAGAAGTTATTCCTCTGAGACCCTGTTTCGTTACTCTTTTCTTAATTTCACCTTTTTTTATTTTTGCTCTTGTCAGGTTATCAAGCCAGTAACTTTGACCATAATTAATTAATTCAATTAAATTATTCATTATTAATAATTCTCCTTAGCATAATTGAATAATGTAAAGACTATTTTTATTTAATTCTCTGATTTACGTTTAAGCATTTCTTCTGCTTTATTTACGATATTGACGGCAGTGAAACCAAAATGTTCAAAGTTATCTTTATAAGGTGCACTCGCACCAAATCTATCGATACCTATTACCGCTCC
>JARRKF010000248.1:0-4092 GCA_037388405.1 Ignavibacteriaceae bacterium
GGCTTCGATCTTTTAACAGGTACAATTGTCTTTGATGTAGATATAACAGAAAAGCAGTTACTTAACGATATAACTTCTGATAACTCTGGAAACTTATATGTTTCTGATTGTGAAGCCGATAAAATATTCAAAGTAAACATCAGTAATATGACATATTCGATTTTTGTTGAATCGGGACTGGGATATCCTAATGGAATATATTTTGATAAATATAATAATAGGTTATTAGTTCTTAATGGTGAACTACCATATAATCCAATAATTGCAGTCAATCTCACGGATTCCTCAGTCTCAACAATTGTGAACACAAATATATCTGCAATTGATGGATTAACTGCAGATCAATTTGGCAACTATTACTTTTCTTCGTGGACAACAGATAAAGTTTACAGATATGATGCTTCATTTACTAATCCACCAGAAGTAATCTCAAGCGGGCATAACAATCCAGCAGATATATTCTACAATCAATTGAATAACGTATTGGCTGTTCCAAACTTTCATTCAAACACTGTTGATATGATTCCTGTTACACCCATAGAAGTTAGAGAGAATGAATATCTTCCGAGTGGTTTTAGATTACAACAAAACTACCCAAACCCCTTTAATCCAATTACAAGAATTAAATATGAAATTCCTCAATTGACAAATTCGTCACTAATGGTTTATGATGTCTTAGGAAATGAAATAGCAACACTCGTTAATGAAGAAAAACCTGCAGGTATTTATGAGGTTGAATTTGATGCAACTGGTTTACCAAGCGGAATTTATTTCTACCAATTAAAAGTTGAAAATTATATTCAAACAAAAAAAAAGCGTGACTTATGACGAATTGAACGGCCGTTATCTGATCTCGAATGTGCTAACCGGGGACATAGTTCAGATAAGCGACGCAGGAGACACTGCGTTTTTTGACAGATCTCTCGCGCGGACACTCGGGATGGCCATCGTGGGCAGCATTTTATACGTGGCAGATATCAGCGGCCTCGTAACATTCGACCTGAAAATCGATCAGAAAATCACAACTATAACCTTACCGGGAATGATCGAGCTAAATGATGTTACTGCTGATACTTCGGGATATCTTTACATCACAGACATCGGAGCCGGAAAAATCTTCCGTGTGAGAATCAATGATCATTTTTACACAACCCTTGTAAGCGGTATCACCAAACCAAATGGTATTATATTCGATGCACAAAACAATCGGGTGCTGTTCTGTCAGTTTGTCCCCAACGCACCAATCACAGAAATCGATCTCAACGATTCTTCTGTGACCACGGTTCTCTCAACATCCTTCGCAAATTTCGACGGCTTAGCTATCGATGGCGATGGGTATATTTACGTCTCCTGCTGGGGAACCAATTCGGTCTACCGATATGATAATGCATTCAGCCTACCTGCGGAACTAGTCTCCAATGGTCACAGTGGACCGGCAGATATATTTTATAATCAACAGGACAATGTCCTGGCTATACCGAATTACTATTCCAGTGTTGTAGATTTTGTACCGATCACTCCAGCTGACATCGATACAGTCTACGACAGGATGCCGATAGCAATTGCATTGTCGCAGAACTATCCCAATCCTTTTAATCCAATTACAACCATAAACTTTCATATAACTGAAAGATTATTTACATCATTATACGTTTTTAATCAATTAGGTGAAAAAATATCAACATTAATAGAAAAAGAATTAGAAAGCGGGAATTACGAGGTTAATTTTGATGCCTCAAATTTGCCTAGTGGAGTCTATTTCTATAGAATTTCATCTGGTAGTTTCATTGATGCTAAGAAAATGTTATTTATTAAGTGAAAGGATCAAAACAATGCAAACGATTATAAATATAACAGAGATTGTTCTTATAACAGTTATACTAATATTCAATAATTCAGTTATAAATTCACAAATCAATAGCAATAGTGAAACTATAAATTTCATAGAACATAACGTTACAACCAATTTCGATAGAGTTTCCGGGCTCTTTATAGCAGATATTGATAATGATAATGATCAGGATATCATCGCCGCAGCAATTAATGACAATGAAGTCGCGTGGTGGAGAAACGATGGTGGCAATCCAATACAGTGGACAAAAGAAGTAATCGATGATAACTACGGTGGTGCTATTTATTTATATGCTGAAGATATAAATGGTGATGATCGTATTGATATCATCGCTACGGCTGCAATTGCTCATCAGGTTTGTTGGTGGAGTAATAATGGGGGAGTTCCAATCCAATGGACTAAACATTTAATTGTGTCAAATTACACAGAGGCCCATGGTATAATTGCAATTGATCTCGATAAAGATCAGAAAATGGATATTTTATCTACGGCAGCAGTATTAAATAAAATTACCTGGTGGAAGAATGAGATGGGAACAGGATTAAGTTGGATAGAGCAAACAATCGATAATAATTTTAATTATACTCAATCTATTAGCGCAGGTGATTTTGACCTCGATGGTAATACCGATATTGTTGCTGCAGCATTATATGCAAATCAGATTGCTTGGTATCAGAATGATGGAGGTAATCCGATTCAATGGACAAAACAGATAATTTCGAATGGGTTTAGTATGGCACATTCAGTTGAAGTCTGTGAAATTAATGGTGATAGTTTACCTGATGTGTTAGGTGCAGCATATGGAGCAAATGAAATTGCATACTGGCAAAATATAGGAGGTAATCCTATAATTTGGGAAAAACATTCGATCGACAATTCTTATTCAGGACCTCTTGAAGTTTGTGCAGCTGATATTGATAATGATGGTGATATCGATGTGGCTGCTACAGCGGGAATTGGAGGGGAAGTTGCTTGGTGGTCAAATGAAGGTGGATATCCAATTCAATGGGTAAAACATATAATAGCAACTAATTTTTATGATGCATGGCCGCTTTCTTTAACTGATATCGATAGTGATGGTGACGTTGATGTTGTTGCCGGCTCAAGCAGTTTAGACGAAATAAGATTTTGGGAAAATTCGTTAATTACTTCTGTGGAGGGAAATTCAAAGAACCCTGTGCCAGGTAAATTTGAATTATTTAACAACTTTCCTAATCCATTTAATCCTAAAACGACTATCAGATACGAAATGCCTGAATTAAGTTTTGCAATACTTATGATTTATGATGTAGTAGGAAATGAAATAAAACACTTGTGAGTGAAGAAAAACCTGCAGGTAATTACGAGGTTGAGTTTGATGCTGCAACATTAACAAGCGGTATTTACTTCTACAAATTACAAGCAGGTTATTTTGTTGAGACTAAAAAGATGATGCTGTTGAAGTAAGTAATTAATGATAGTAAAGGAATTCCAAATATTTTCTGTAATTATATTGATGATCTATTCACCATTAATAAATGGATTTTGCTATGATGGCATTAATTCTATTGATAATAAATTTAGATTAATCAGGCTTCACTATGAAAACTTAAGCGGTGAAAAAGGATTAACTACTTTCTTCTATAATGAAAAAGGGATAATGCATGAAGCCCATTGGGAGCTTCTTGATGGGAGTAGAAGTTCTGATAATTATTACACATACAATGAGGAAGAAAACTTAATTAAGAAATACCGCAAGTTTTCAGATGGTACTACCTCAACCCAAATATATGAATATGATGAAAATGGGAATTTAATTTCGGAGCATTTTTATAGATCAGATGGAGTTACAGGTACTTCAGACTACAAATACGATAAGTCTGGAAAATTAGTTAAAGCCAACTGTAATGGATTAGCCGGTTGGTTTTATGGAGTTATAACCTATGAGTATGATGAAAAGAATTTAATGAATAAAGGAGTTATATCGAAGGATGGGAATCTTATTGGAAATATTTACTATGAATATGATGATGAAGATAATCTGTTGAAGGAACATTGGGTCTTTATAGAATCATGGAGCCAAACCTTTATTTATGAGTATGAAGAACTCAACTGCTTTTGATCGATCAGGAAAAGATACAACAATATCATTCAAAAAATATTAGGAGATATAGTCATGAAAAAGCAAAAAATAATATTCTCTGGATGGATAATTACTATTTCTCTAATGGTCCTTTTCAGTTGTCCAAAATTAAATTTTG
>JARRKF010000249.1:0-3419 GCA_037388405.1 Ignavibacteriaceae bacterium
TCCAGACCTTCTGTAATGGGATGCTTTGTAAAATTTGTAATTATAGGTAAGTAGGGAAATCTAACCGGAGTGTTCATCATAAAAAATCCTTGCTGCTGGCGAACTGTTACATTAGCACAATTAGCATCAATCACAAAATTTGATTCTACTTCAATACCTTTTTTCTTTAACCAATCTTCAAATCCAGTATATTCTTTACTGCCAGTACCTTTGCTTAGATCTCCACTAACCGTATTTAAAGCAACTAACAATCTGCCGCCACGATTAAGAAAATCATCGAGATAAGCAAAGTGAAGTTCAGGAATCGTATCCTTGGGAGCTATTATAACAAGTGTTTTATATTTTGAAGGTACACCGGATGTATCGGTGAATGTTAATGGTTCTACAGAATACAAGATGGTCAGCTGCTCATTCAATTGCTGTAGTGCGCTTAGACCAGGCTCACCATGTCCCTGAAGCAATGCAATAGCAGGTTTATCTTTTACAGATAATTTTTTAATGTTTGTTGAAAGAGCATACTCCATTGCAGAACCAGGCTGGATGAATGGAATTACTTCCTTTTTATCGCCCATTTGCAAAACTGCTCCGAGATAGGCTCTCTGCTGCTTCATCTGGTCTCTTTCACGAACATTTATCATTATTGGTTGCACACCACTCTGCTGAGCTTTCATCTCAGTTTCCTGATTCTCGCTGGGATTAATAAATTCATAAACTATTTGTCCACCAGAGTAACTTGCATATTCAACCAGCATATCTCTAAAATCCTGCCTTACTTTTTCAATATCAGGAGGTAGATTTTCTGAAAAATATGCGGTAATAGTAATTGGTTCATTAAGATTTGCCAAAATATCTTTTGTTGCTTTACTTAAGCTGTAAATTTGATCTTCTGTATAATCTAACCGGAAGAAAAATCTTGATGCGATTAAATTAACTAATAGAAGTATTCCAACAACCAGTAAAATTGAAGTTTGAACTTTTTTTCTTGTTAACATATTCCCTGCCTCACTCAACTATATTTCTTTTTGATAAGGAAGACTCTGCCAGCATGAGACCAAGAAAAGTAATAGAAAGAAAATAAAGCAGATCACGTGAATCAATAACTCCGCGTGAAATAGAATCGAAGTGAGTTGACATACTCATATAATCAAGTAATTGCCCGATTGTGCCTGTAAAGCTGCCGGATAAGACATTAAAAATTATCAGGAAGAAAACCCCTATCAATAATGCAAGTAAGAAAGCAACGATCTGGTTATTAGTAATGCTGCTGGCAAATATTCCAATTGCAATATAAGCCATGCTCATTAAAAGCATTCCTAGGTAACCACACCAAACTGCACCATGGTCAACCGGACCTAAGGCCCATACTGTTATGTAATAAGGAAGTGTTAATGCTAAAGCAATTGCAATCAATATTAAACAAGCAAAAAATTTTCCAAGTATTACTTCCCAGTCAGAAACAGCTTTTGTCAAAAGTAGTTCAATTGTTCCAATTCTCTTTTCCTCTGCAACCATTCTCATAGTCAAGGCAGGAATAAAAAAGAATAGTGAGAAGTAAGCAATTGAAAAAAATGGTTGAAGTGTAGCCTGGCCGATTAAAAAGACATCAGAACCAAGCAGCCACGTAAAAAATCCGCTTATACCTAAAAAAACTACGAGAAAAATATAGGACACAAGCGAATCAAAAAATGAATTTAGTTCCCTTTTAGAAATTACCCAAATTGAATGCATAATTTAATTAGTTGTTAATTCTCTAAATATGTCTTCTAATTTTGTTTCGATCGGTGTTAGTTCAGTAAGTATCCAGTTTTTCTGAACACAGAGTTTAAAAATATCTCTGCGTGAACTTTGGTTCTCTTTACTGGTTACATAAAATGAGTTATTTGATCCTTTATCAAAATCTGCAACAGCAACTGAATCTAAACCCTTTAATGCTGTTAAAACTTCATCTTTATTTTGAAAATCTGCAACCTGAATTTTTACCATCTCTTCCCCTCTAGCTCTTTTTCTAAGCGTATCAGAAGTACCATCGGCAACAATTTTTCCCTGGTTAATAATTAAAATTCTATCGCAGGTTGCTTCAACTTCAGGAAGAATATGAGTACTGAGAATTACTGTTTTTTGCTTACCAAGCTCTTTAATCAGTTTTCTTATTTCAACTATTTGGTTTGGGTCTAACCCAGTAGTTGGTTCATCAAGAATTAAAATTTCTGGATCGTGAATCATTGCTTGAGCCAAACCAACTCTCTGTCTAAATCCTTTTGAAAGCTCACCAATCTTTTTATGCTTTTCAACATTAAGTCCGCAAACATAAACCATCTCCCCAATCCTGTCCTGTGTTTTTTCTTTCTGAACTCCCTGCAGATCTGCAACAAACTTCAAATAATCTAATACCGGCATATCATAATAAAGCGGATTATTTTCCGGCAAATAACCTATTTTTTTCTTAATTTCATCCTGTTTTTCTAAAATTGATAAGTCGTTTATTTTAGCGTCTCCATCAGAAGGAGCCATATAGCAGGTAAGTATTTTCATTGTTGTGGTTTTGCCTGCACCATTAGGACCGAGAAAACCTAATATCTCTCCTGTCTTTACTTCAAACGAGATATTATCAACCGCTCTTTGTGAGCCAAACTTTTTTGTGAGATTGTTTACAACTATACTCATATTCTATTATTTTAATTTTGGACGGAAGCAAAGTTATTAACATGCAAAAGAAATTTCAATGGTATTCTGACGCAGGGGAAAAATTTATGTTCCAATTTGTTAAAAATCTTTAAAAATAAATTGTAATGTTAAAAATTTAATTATATTTTCCTCACCAAAATTATTAGAAGAGAGAAATCATCAGGAGGCTCCATGAGAAAAAATATTTCCTTCGGTATTTTAGTATTCATTATCTTATTTAACTCTTCAGCATTTTCACTTCCTCGCTTCGCTGTGCGACTAGGGAACAAGTGTATAGATTGTCATTTTAATCCAACGGGAGGATTAATAAGAAATGAAGATGGCTGGAACTATGGCAAAAATATTCTAAGTGCAATTTCTCCAAGGGAAAAAGATTTTATGATGACTCCAAAAATTGGAGATAATATCTATTTCGGTTTGGACTACCGAACACAATATCTTTATTCATCAGAAAAGAAAAGAACTGATTTTCAGCAGATGACCGGTTCAGTATATACTAATATCGGTCTTGCAAAAAATATTAATCTTTTAGGCAGATATGATTTTATTTATAACATATGGGAAGCTTATGGTATCGCTCACATTCTGCCAAATAACAGCTATGTAAAAGTAGGTTCGTTTCAACCGAATTACGGAATAAGAATAGACGACCATACAGCATATACAAGAGGAGGAGACTTTGCTTTATTATCTGCAGAAGGAAGACAGGGATTAATCTATACTCCATTTTATAC
>JARRKF010000250.1:0-3411 GCA_037388405.1 Ignavibacteriaceae bacterium
GTCGTTTCGTTGGTGGTTTGTATAGCGGTTTGGAAGATAAGAAGTTTAGTAAACCGGAGTATTGGAATATTTTAGAAGCAACTTCGCAGCTCATCCCGCTCTGCGGGACTGTCCTGAGCAAAAGATTTTTAGAAGGTCATTGATGTTTTTTGCTCAGCCCGGGAAACCCGCCTTCCGACTATGGATTAAGTATCAGATTCTCAAATAAATATTAAACTGCTCTGCATCCAAAAATGTATTTGAGATTTATTTTATCAGTGGTTGGGTGTATAATCACAGGATGTTAAAAATGAAGGGAAACTTCTAAAATAGATTCAAGCTTGTTTTTAAGGTTCAAAGTAGATTTGACGGAGAGAGGGATTCTGCGCCCTGTCTCTATTTTGTTCAAAAACATAAATATTTCGCAGCTTTTCTAAACCACCTCTCCAAAAAGTCTCCATGTTCTATCTGAGTAGAATCATCTTTTTCGTCTGGATAAAGTCACCCGCCATTAGCTGATAGAAATAAACTCCGCTTGACAGGTTAGCTGCATTCCAGGTCAGCTCGTAGGTACCTGCCGGTTTTTCTTCATTAACGAGTGTTGCAACCTCTTCGCCAAGAGTGTTGTAAACTTTAATTGTAACCAATCCATATTGAGTAATCGAGTAAGAAATATTTGTTGATGGATTAAAGGGATTAGGATAGTTTTGACTTAAAGCATAATTAGTCGGCAATTTTTCAACATCCTCTACACCAACTATAATACTTGTTGAATCAGACCAGTATGTTAATCCATCCATACTAACATTGAACTTAAAATTAAAGAAGCCCGGAAATGTAGAATCCACACTTACGAGGAAATAACCCGGTGTTGTAACAACACTACCCGGAGGTATATCCGGTAGATTCTGAGGAGATGATATTGTTGTAATCCAGGGATCATTACAGACTAATTCAATTACAGCATTAGAAATAGTTGTAACACTGCTGTTGTTTTTAACATAAGGTAAAACATTATAAAAATTAAATGTAGAATTATAGGATATATCAACACTGTCAACACTTAACGGTCCTGCTGTCGTAAATCCCGACATAGCCCGGAAATAGAAGACTTCATTCAAATCAGTATTAGATACTTCAATTCCCACTCTTAAAATTTGTTCATCCGGAATAATCTGACTTATATTTCCCCATATACCGTCATTAGCTAAACCGTCATTATGCAAACCATCGTCATATAGTGGAATGATTTGTAATGTATCATTCTCAAGATCTTCAATAACAGCCTTATAATTTGCTGAATAATCAGCTGGATTGTAAAATGTACTTTGAATGATTATAGAATTTCCTGGTTCAATAAAACCATCAGGAATGGTCCAAACCTGGTCAGGAAAAATGGAGGGTTTTTTCGTTAGGCTTAGCCATTTATACAAATAATAATTTTCATATATTCTGTAAATTATGAAATGATCTGAGCCCGGAATTTCTGTGTACAAAAATTTTGCTCCTGCGGAAATGGCACTATCCAGTTCAGTCTCACTAATATTTTCTGTTTCCAGAACAGGAACACCTAGTTGCTGTAAATTATTCACTACATTCCTGGATACCTGAACATTTACATTATTATCACTATCTCCATGGAAAAGCCATAGAGGAATGTTTCTAAGGTTATTGCCCCAGGTTACACCAGAGATTGGAATCCCGGCTGCAAAAGTTCTTGGAAATTGTTGAAGTAAACTCCCTACTGCAAAACCACCCATCGACCAGCCGGTTACTACTATTCGATTTGTATCAATAGGATAATTGCTTATTAAGTATTGAATTAGATTATGCAAATCTGTTGAAGACCATGGATTTGTAGGTGACTGAGGAACTACTGTAAAATCATTATATCCATATGCCTGTGCATTAACCCGCCATAATAATCCTATCCACAGTTGGTCAATATTATTGTTCCCTACATTGCCTGAGCCGTGGAGAACTATGGAAAGTGGATATTGCTGAGTACTGTCGTAGTCAGAAGGATAAGCGATTCGATAAACTAATCCTGGAAAACTATATGGTAAAAATTCATCTATCATCTGAAATCCGGATACAGGTAAATGAGCCGAGTCAGTCGCTCCGTATCCACCAATATCGTTCCTGATAGTACCCATAGCAGGCCATTGAGCAAATCCAGGATTAAAAGGATCTTCAAAATCATTAAACAATTCATCAGGATTCCCGGCATCTATAGCAGGGCTATTTAAATCCAGGTGGTATAATGTATCTGTAAACATCGGATCACTTTGGATATTCCCGATTCCTGTCATTTGTTTACTGGTAATTGAATAATTGAAATCAAGATAACCTCTATAAAAAATATTTGAATCCTTCGGTGCAGTGTTATCCCAAATAATATTGTTCATTATATTTGCATAACCCACATAAAGATAGAGCCCTCCTCCCTGATACAAAGCCTGATTCTGAGTAATTGTATTGTTTAAAAGTCTTATACTGCAAGCTTGTGAAGCTAATATAGCTCCCCCAAAAGGGGCAATATTATTCATTATAATATTTCTTCTGATTTCAGAATTATATCCGGATATCAATATTCCACCACCACCGGAAAGCCGCGAATATATATCTGTTGCAGAAACGGAATTATTATAGATAACATTATCAGTGATCAGGCAATCATTTATTCCGGCAATCCCTATTCCTCCTCCTGCGGAAGAAGAGTGTGAACTAACTGAGTTGTTATAAATTTCATTATTTATTAATATCATTCGCATATTATTATAAAGATAACAGCCTACCCCTCCTCCAAAAGAAGATCTTCCGATAATCGTATTATTAACAGTGTTATTAGTAATTTTATTTCTCTTTATAGTGCAGCCAAATGTTGCAAAAATACCGCCTCCCGCAATTCCCTGATTTGAAATAGTGGTTCCTGTTCCTCCTGTAATTGTAAAACCACAGAGTACTGATGTTGTATCTTCATTGTTAACAAAGCTTACTACCGATCCACTGTCCGGATGTGATGGTTGAGAGCCATTTATGATTGTATTGGATATATGAGAGGTGTCCCCGTCAATAAGAAAATGGCTGGCTACTGTAATGGCTTTGCCCTTGTACTTAATATTTTCATAGTAAGTACCTTCCGCTACAAGAATAACATCTCCATTGTTTGCAGCATATATCGCTGACTGAATTGTTGTGTAATCACCCGGGACATTAATTGTGTCCTGAGAATGAATTGATGTTAATGGAATAAATAGAAGAATAGTTAGTAATAAGTTTTTCATAATAAGCCTCCTTTGATCGTTTTCCCTTATTAAAAACCTCCAAGAGGGTATTCGGTATCGTTGAAAGAATAAATAGCAGTAAAATAATCTGTAAAACTTTTTTCATTTCAACTTCTGAATGATGTGGGCATTATCAGAATTCCAC
>JARRKF010000251.1:0-3411 GCA_037388405.1 Ignavibacteriaceae bacterium
CCCTGTTATCTCCATCTATATGTCCCTGAACGTAGGTTGCGCCGGGAACAACGTGACACTCTGTGCAAGTTAAATAACGACCAAAATTATTTTCCTTTAAATGAGCCTGATGAGCACCAACTCCTCTGTCGCTGGTTGAATAATTTCCATCTAAATCTTTTGGGGGTGCATTGCTTGTTTTGCTACCGTGACAGGTTGTGCAATTTTCCGGACCATTTACATAAACGTGACAATTGTTACACGATGGAGAAACCAGACCACCACTGTACATTTCACCATGACAGGATTTGCAAGGCCTCATATCCCATTGATGATCTTTTATAAAATTACCGTGAAAATTCTGACTGGTTGTATCAACAATTCCAGCTAAATGCACACCAATTGAAGGATGACAATTTGGTGTGTTGCATCCTACTCCAGTTACTCCGCCTGAGAAATCAGCAGCGTGACAGGTTTGACAATCGTAAATTCCGTTCTTTGAATTAGCAATTAAATATGGATGATAATTAGCTGATGAAGAATCAAAATTACCTGCACCATGTGTATAAACTTGAGGAACAGAGGGAATATCTTCCTTCAAATCGCTGCAACCCGCAAAATAGATGATGAAACTAAATGCTACAGATAAGACGAAAATATATTTCATTTTTATTTTCATAATTTTAATTAGCTCCATGACAATATCCACAGAACCCTATCCCTGCCGGTGATAAAGGATTTTGGCTTGTATGACAGTTATAACAGATTGAACCTTGATTGTCGTGCCAATCACCATGTTCATCGTGCATAAAGTTACCAATATGTGTTTTGGGATTAGTTCCTTTTATTCCGTCACTATCAAGATGGCAGGTTATACATGTAGGATCAGCTCCTTGAACATCGTGACAAGAGACACAACTTTCAATATCTCTTCTTGCCAGATCAGCATGTTCCCCACCACCGGTTCCAACACCTAAAGTTTTAAAGTTTGGTTTTAGGTGTGAAGTCGGAACAATACCAGCCATTGCAAAATCCCTGTTCTCAGAATTATGGCAGTTAGCACAGAAAGTTTCTATCTGATGACACGTCTGGCATTCTGTTGTTTTACCTTTAGCATCCATTCCGTGTGAGTATCTGTAATTAAAATCACCGTGAACTTTTAGCAATGCCTGCTGCTTTGCGCCATCAATGGAAGAATTACTAGGCATATACGGCGGATAAAAATCATCAGGCATATTTGTTTCCGTAATACCAGTTGTTGCTACATGGCAATCCTGGCAAGAGGTGTTATTATGGCACATCATACAATTTGCATTTGCTTCCCAAGCTAAGAATTTATGAGACCTTAAATAATCATTACTTCTATGATTTTGCGGAATAAGATCGAATGTAGAAATATGACAAGCTTCACAAGCATTTGTGGCAATTTTTACTTCATTATGACAACTGGAACAGATTTCCATTTTTGGATAGACATCCGGACTTTCAAAACTGTAATCAACTTTATCCAGTCCTTTATGGCAATCAGTACAATTCATCTTTTGAATGATGTGAATTTTATGATTGAAGATGAGTTGTGTCTCTTTCTGCTGCAACGGTTCATAATTGTCATTTATATGACAAGTGCTGCATTCATTCTCATCATCAACCTCGTGACAGGATTTACAGCTTTCATGGTTTGGTAAAAGTCTATCTTTCAGTGTAGTGCTTTCTGAAACAGATGTATGGCAATCAGCACACTCAACTACTCCACTATGCAAAGAGTGAGAAAATTTTATTATTTCATTGTTCCCCTGCATAGGGTTGGAGCCTTGTGCTAGAAAAGCTACAAATAAAACAAATATTGCGACTACTGAAAAGAGTGCTATATAAAATTTCTTAATCATATAATTCAATTAAAAATAGTATTAAACCAGAAATTAAGCTTAAAGAATAATCTCCAGTCATCTTTATAAATTTTATTATTAAGATATTGTCCTTGAATATCAAACGATAACATTCTGAATGGTCTGTAATTTGTACCGAGAAGGACTGAAATTAAATTATTATATGGATCATCTTTAGTAAGCTTGTAGTTCGTATAGGAAAATCCAAATGAAGGAGTCAACAAGCCATCCATTGTAGCAAAAGCAGTGTAAAATGAAACTGCATCCATTTCACCTGCATAACCAAAATTCTTTCTGGCTGTAATTGAACCATATGGAGAAGAAACGCCAACCGTTATTCGTTGCGAAGATTCTTCTTTATAATCAACGTTTGCAATTTTGGCTATCACAGTATATTTACCTGCAATCAAATAATCCGCACCAGCTTCAATTTCCCAGGTGTTTCCGTAATCAAAAACAGAAAAGATTGAATTATATCTAATCTTCGGCTGCCTGTAATTATAATAAAGGTTGAGACCTAAATTTTTAACAGTTTCTAATCTTCCAGATATTTCTCCTCTCGAAGTAGTTTGAAAATTTATGTCGTAATCGTACCTGGCATTAAGACTGTAAAAGTCTTGTTTATGGTATGAAACTTCTCCAGAAAGAAACTGGTATTGATTTGATTTGTTCTCGATAAGAACACTGATTGGATTATTATTTGGATCTAATCTTTCTGCAGTGTATGACTGACTCGCAAAATTTTTGTTAATGTACTTAGCACTAAATCGCCAATCATTTAAAGCATAAATTGTGAATTCACCACCGAATATGTAATTATCATTCCAGTTCTCTATTAATTCAAGTTTTTGATAGGCTGGTACATTACCACCATAATAAACAAGAAGTTTATAACCTTCATAATTTAATCCGACCGTTGCACCATCAAATACACCACCTGCAACACTATTATATAATGGTTGACGACCAAGTTTTAAAGAAACCAAATCCCA
The DNA here is from genome assembly GCA_037388405.1 of Ignavibacteriaceae bacterium. GTDB lineage: Bacteria > Bacteroidota > Ignavibacteria > Ignavibacteriales > Ignavibacteriaceae > IGN2. The sequence goes on from JARRKF010000251.1 coordinate 2,858, forward strand.
AAGTCTATTTACGTCAACATAAAGATTATAGAATCTTAGTCTTGGATCACTTTTAAGTTTATTAGCTACATCAGCTTCAAGATTAAAATTTGAACGAAGCCAAATTTTGTCTTTTCCAAAGTTAAATGATAGCATTTGGAAGGTTCTTGCTTGAGTATTAGAAACACCCGCTGTGTCGAAACGTTCAAAAGTGTAGATTGAACTAGAGAACCTTCCATTCAAACTTTGTGGTAAGATTGTGTATAGCAGTCCACCTGCTATTAGAAGCAGTAGAATTTTTCTCATCTATTTATTTATAATAGTGAATATTCTTTTTACTTTTACTTTTCAGGAACGTTGTGTTTAATTTTAGCCCAAGATTCTTCAAAATTGAATTCCACATATGTGGGGCTTTCAGCATTATGACATGTAATACAGAATTCTTCTATATTATCATATATCTTTAAACCATTTTTTATAGCTTCTTGCTTGTCTTTCATAACCTTCATACTTTTATAGTCTGAACCAGGGCCATGACATGTTTCGCACTGAACTCCATCTTCAACTTTGAATTT
>JARRKF010000252.1:0-5685 GCA_037388405.1 Ignavibacteriaceae bacterium
TACTTTTATTGCCAAATAGTTTGATTTAGAACTTGATTTAAGCATTTAAGACGGCTTAATATTTGTTTAAATTAATTTAGAATTAAAAAGAGAGGGTTAAAATGAATTTATTAAAAATAATGACTTTAGTTTTCGCATTTGCATTTACCTCCCTGTTAACAGGATGTTATACACAGGTCGCAACCTCAGATTCAACAGAAGCATATCAAACAGGATCACAAAGCTATTCAGATAATTATTATTCAGATGATCAGGAAGTACCTGATTCAGATTACTATGCTGAAACTGATTCTGTAGAAGATAACAATGAAACTACAATCATAAATAAATATTATTATGGTTATCCATACAATAGATTCTACTATGATTATTACCCTTCATTAACAGTCGTAATTTCATTTGGTTGGGGTTGGGGTAATTGGGGATACTATCCTTATTGGGTTTGGTATCCAAATTATTGGCCATATTACGGAGGTTGGTGTGGTTACGGATGGTATAATCCATATTATTATTGCTATTACCCCGGCTATTATTATTCTCCCTACTACTATCCATATTATGGGCATGGTTACTATTCTTATAATCAAGGATACAAATACAGAAATGATTATGTATCCCGAGTAAGAAATAATTCAGGCGGTCGAAATTACGGAACAAGAACCAGAGATCCTTTAAATCAAGTAACAATTAATTCAACCGACAGAAATCGTAATGGACTAAACCATGGAAGAGATTTGCAGGTAAGCAGCAATGATGTTAAAAAACGACAACTAGGTGTAAGAGATAACGGAAGAGACCTCAACAGAGATAATGTTAATGTTGATAGAGTTACAAGAAATGATAATAAATCAGTCAATAGAAATTCTGATAGAAACAAGCAATTAGGCCTTAGTTCAAGAAATTCAGACACAAAAAATTTAGGCAGAGAAGACAGAAATAATAATGTTAAGCAATTAGGCATAAGAGACAGAAAACCTGAAACCGGAAATATCAACGCTAGAAGAAACTCAGATAATAATGTAAGACGCGAGAATACCACACGTAAACCAAATTCTGAAACACGTGTAAATAGGACACCAGAGAGAAAGAATAATCCTCCAAGGACGTATTCTCCACCAAAAGGTAATAAAAATAATCCGCCAAGGACTTATTCACCTCCAAAGCGGAATGATAATCCTCCGAGAACGTATTCTCCACCGAGGACAAATAATAATCCACCAAGAAGTTACACTCCTCCGAGAAATAGTAATCCGCCGAGAACCAATTCGTCTCCGAGAAGTTCAGGTGGAAATAGTGGAGGAAGAAGGAGATAAATAAAATGAAAAGGTTAATAAATTCATTAGTCTTTTTATTTTTGATTTTTGCACTCAATGGTTGTGTAACAGTTCCGCATCACTATACATATATTGAGGAAATTATTTATTACCCTCCGCCGCCATCAGATCCTTATTATCCACCGCTACCTCCTACTTCACCGGTTGTTAATTCTCCTGTTCCTGAAACCAGACCACAAAGAGACTGGCAACCTGAAGTACCAAAAGATAGTTATCAGAAAAGAGACCCATTGAGAGGCGGTAGCGATAGAGGAAATAGTATAATAAAAACTGATCCTCCTGTTCGTACACCAGAACAAAAACAGAGGACTCAAAAATGAAAAGGTTAATAAATTCTTTAGTCTTTTTATTTTTGATGATAGGATTGAGTGGTTGTTATACAGTAGTTCAAAACTCCGAAGAATATTATCAGGAACCGGAAATAATTGTTTATTATCCGGTTCCAGTACCTGTTCCACCACCAGATCCTGGACCATGCCCAATTCCAGTTCCACCTAATAATCCACCAAGCCCGAATCCGGACCCACAACCAATTATAAGACATCCTATAAATCCAGATCGTGGTGGAGAAACTAACCCAACTCGAGATCCTCTGCGTGGTCATGGTGAAAGAGGAAATACAGAAAGAAATAAATCAAGAAGGTAATTTGATATGGGGAAACTTATAATATTTATTATTGTAACAATTTCGACTTTCATCATTACCTCTTGTTCTGCAACAAAAAATTCTTTCGATTATTCTATTAGATATGAAGGCAAATCTGGTTTAGATCCTTACACTGAAGTTTATATATATGACTATAAAATGGAAAAAGAAGAGTGGAAACAGATGAAGATATATGCAAGTAGATATCCTAGCCCATTAAGTCCAAATTACATGATTAATATTGGATCTAACATTTCCTTATACTGGTTGCAACAGTCAAGAACAATATCTATGAATTCTAAGACACCAATACTAAATAAGCCAACTTTATTTTACTATTATAGTGAAATTCCTTGGTCAAACTTTTATTATCCTTTAGATAATATAAAAGCAAAAGTAGATAATTTAGGAGAAGCAATTGAGTTATCTCTAAATATTTATTTACAGCGATAATAAATTCTAATTTTATATAACAATTGAATAAGATAAAACCAAATAATACAATGAATAAAAATATAAAAATAATAATGACTGTAGTAATTTTCTTTTATAACTACAGTTTTGTAATTGCACAAAATTATAATGATGCTCTTGTGTTAAGTGAGCCAGGACTTTACACGGGTGCAAGAGCTTTATCGATGGGAAATAGTTTTACTTCAATAAGTGACGACCTGTCCGGTCTTCTTTTTAATCCTGCTGGAATAGGACTGGTTAAAAATGTAAAACTTTATGGTGGATTGAACTTCAATTCATTCAACAACAACACAACTTTTTTTGGAAAATCAACAAGCTCAGATAAAAGTTCAGTTAACTTAAATCAATTTGGATTGCTCTACCCATTACCCGTAATTCAAGGAAGTTGGGTTTTTGGTTTCGGATATAACCGTGCAAAAGACTTTAACAGAACTATGGAATTCGATGGTTTCAATAATGGCAACAATTCTATGATCCAGAACCTTACAGGGGTATATAATGAGCAAGTTCCAATAACAAATGACCTTGGTTTGGCTTATGAAATTAGAAACCCACAAACAAATGAATACATAAAAGATACAACTCTGATAGATGGTCTACTTAACCAATCTGGAAAAATTAAGAAACAAGGCAGTATTGATAAATGGTCCTTTGCGACATCAGTTGAGGTTGCAAAAGGATTTTTCATTGGGGGAACTTTTAACATCTTATCAGGAAAATACAAAAGTGAGAGTGATTACTGGGAAGATGATGTTAATAATGTTTACGTCGATCCTCTGGACCCTTCTGAACCTACTGCATCAAGTAATTTCCAATCATTTTATCTTAACGATGTAATTGATTGGGATCTTTCTGGTTGGGATGCACAAATTGGAGCTCTTTATAATTGGTTAGATAAGTTCCGGTTCGGTGCTACTGTTAAATTCCCCAGCTACTTTACTATTAAAATCAATATGACTTAAATCCTCCGATTAATGATCCAGTTAAATACAACATTAAAACCCCAACTGAATACTCCTTTGGTGCATCCGCAACAATTTCTTTATTAACCGTTGCAGCAGATTTGAAAATAATGGATTATACACAAATGGAATTCACAGATGGATTTGATTATAGTTACAGAGCAAATAGAAATCGGGAAATTGAAGATCTCTTTACTACAACATTGAATTACCATCTTGGTGCAGAGTTTCGAATCCCAATGCAAATCCCGGTTTGGGGTCGTGCTGGATTTATGTATTTACCTTCACCTTATGCAAATGATCCATCCGAGTATGACAAAAAGTATTTAACCATTGGTGCAGGAACGCTGGTTGACAACACCTTTGGAATTGATTTAGCTTATGCTTACGGGTGGTGGAAAGATTTTGGTGATAACTATGGTTCAAATGTTTCGAGAACATTTCAAGATATAACCGTCAATAATTTATTTCTTAATTTTTACGTGAAGTACTAAAAATAATAACCCTCAACTCTAAGGGAAGTTGATTTTTTCACTTCCCTTTTTTATTTACACATCAATTAAAAGCAAAATTTCTCAATCATTCCATTTTTTGAGATAGTAGTTAGAAACTATATCTTTTATTATTATTAATAATTCTAATACTAAGATCAAAGGAACAATAACTAAAATAGAGAGCAAACATTACTACTTGATCCCCGATGGACAGGACAAAGAAATAATTTGTTCCCTACGTGGTAAATTCAAAAAAGAATTTGAGCTTAAAAAAGATAAGCTCTTCTTCACTGATTTTATAACTGTTGGCGATAATGTACAATTTGAAATGAATAAAGACGGAAGCGGAGTTATAAATAAAATTGAAAAAAGGAAAAATCATCTTTCAAGAAAATTGCCAAAAGTACGTGGCTCCAGCTACAGGGGTGAAAGACTTGAGCAGGTAATTGCAGCTAACATTGATAACGTTGTAATTGTGACAAGTATCCATCATCCTGATTTTAACAACCGGGTGCTTGATAGATTTTTGGTCGCCGCCGAAAGTTCGCATTTAAATGTTATTATAGTACTAAACAAAATTGACCTCGATGAATCAGCAATTTCTAGCGAATGGAAAAATCTTTATGAAGAAATCGGTTACCTATTTATTTTAACGAGTGCGGAGACAAAGGAAGGACTAGAGTCACTGAAAAAAGAAATTAGTGGTAACAAAAATTTGTTCTGTGGTCATTCAGGTGTTGGTAAATCAACTTTACTTAATAAAATTTATCCTCAACTAGATTTAAAAATTGGTGAGGTCAGCACCTTTTCTTCGAAAGGGACACATACAACAGTAACATCAAAGATGATTAAAGTAGATAACGAAACTGCACACATAATCACGAGCCAGGTTGTGCAGTGTTGGAAGCAGTTGAAAATGGATTAATATCTGAAGAAAGATATGAGAGTTATCTTCGAATGCTTGATACTATTGAGGACGATCTAAATTTTTAATGAAAATAGATTCTGAAAAAATTTTAAAAGATTTTACTTCATTCATTATTGGTCTGGGAAAGATAAATGAACCGCACTTAGGAAGTTTTTGTTTCTCAATAGACAAAATTGAATCTGTGAAATATATTGATGAGTTAAGTACCAATTATGATGATTTATTTCACTTTAGAACTCCTGAAAATCGGATTACAGTAACAGGATTAAATTCTGCACTCGAATTTAAATCAGAGACAAATCGATTCTTTTCTGCTAATGATCAATTCATTTATTGGGAAAATAATCTGATTAAGAATTGGGACGAAACAAATTTCGGGTGGCCTAAAATTATTTGCTGTGCTGCTAAGTTTGATACTGTAAAATCTTTAGGACTCTGGGATGATTTCGACTCTTTAAGGATTTACATCCCTGAATTTATTTTTTCTTTTGAGGACGATAAAAGTTCTGCCTTTTTTAATTTTATTATAAATGATGATAAAGAAATTGGTTTTATATCTGACAAATTTTTGCAATACATAAAATTTATTGAAAATCTAAATGAAAAATCAGCACAAGATCTAAATACAAAAATAAATTCAACATTAACTTCATGTAAAGAAGATGTAACGGAGTGGCAAAAAACATTTAATGAATCGATGAATTATTTAACAAGTGAAGAGGTTGCAAAATTAGTTCTTTCAAGAGTTTACAGTTTTAATATTGCCAATTCTTTTGACTGGACAAGCTTACTTACTAAATTATCGGACAGATTTAATGACTGCTATACATTTTTTACGAAATGGAAT
>JARRKF010000253.1:0-3395 GCA_037388405.1 Ignavibacteriaceae bacterium
GGCGGAAAATAAAAAACTCTCTGTCCGTCACAGCTCACCTGTACTTCTCTGTGTGGAGAATCAGCCCTTAACTTAATCACCTGTTCGCTCGATAAAACTAAAGGGCGGACATTTAGGCTATGGGGAGAAATTGGTGAAATAGTAATTGCTTTTGCAGTCGGTGCAACTATCGGTCCTCCCGTAGAAAGTGAATAACCTGTTGAACCAGTAGGTGTGGCTACAATTAAACCGTCAGCAGAAAAAGTTGTAACATATTCATCATCAACCCAGGCAGTAAGTTCAATCATTTTGGGCCAGCCGCCTTTTTCAATTACGAGATCATTAACAGCTAATAGCTTATCGCTACGTGGAATGTCGCAAGTGCCGGAAAGAACCATTCTATCTTCAATTGTATATTTCTTCTCTTTAAGAATACTTATAACGCTATCCATTTGACTCACATCCGTCTCAACAAGAAAACCAAGCTTGCCAAGATTTAAACCAAGCACAGGTTTATCATAAAGCCGGGCCTTATATGCAGTAGCAAGCATAGTTCCATCGCCACCAATAGAGATAATAATATCGCTTTTTTCGTAAAGCTCATCGTCTTCAGCTAAAAAGTCCTCATCAATCTTTAGTTTGAATTTTCCTTTTTCTTCAGTGATGGAATTTGTAAGAAGGTATTTTACTTTTTCTTTCTTCAGCTTTGAAGTGAATGATGAAACTACTTCAAATACATTTTCTTTGGTGATATTTGCTATAATTCCAACTAGCATAATTTATTTATTCGGTTTTCTTTTCCTCTTCATCCTTCTTAACATCTTTTGTCTGCTTCTTGTCTTTATCGGCTTCGTCTACATAATTTAGCTTAAGCTCCTTGAGAGTTTCAGTCAAAAATTTTTCTTCGTACTCTGAAAGGTTTCCCTTGGTTTTTGCCAGGAGCATATCCAGAGTATCGATATACACTTTTGCATGCTCAAGGTTTCGTTCAATTTTATCAGTAACAGGATTTTTAATTTTCCCCATCGCCATCATGGCTATCTGCTGATTCTGAATTATAAGCTGCATAAAGAGGATGTTATGATTGGCATCATTCATATTTTTCCCTCACAAAATTGTTTTTGATTAATCAAACTTACAATATTTTGATGAAAGAATCTTTTTAAGGATTCCTGTAAGATTCACCTGAAAACTTAAAAAAGGAATGGTAATTAAAAAGACAAGGCGATAAAATTTTACAGAAAATTAGGTCAATAATACAGTATGAATGCGCATACGAAATGGCGGATTATTGCGTTATGCACCAAAAAGAAGCACTGTTAAAACGGCATATTTTTAGCTTTTTGAGCACCTCAAGGGGATTGGTTTGAGTAATAAAATAACGAGAGAAGGGAGATTTTTATATAATGCTTTCAAAACTATCATTGATCTTCGGAGTAATTGCTGTCCTCTGCATAATACTCTTTGGATTTATTTTCTTTGAGCCGTTTCTTACTGAAAAAGTTGTTAACATTACAGTTGTTAACATGGAAAAATGGCCGGGAGAAAAAGGAAGATACTTTATCTTTACAGATAAAGAGGTTTTTCTTAATGAGGACAACTATTATCATAACAAGAAAAATGCAGATCAGCTTTATCCGCTATTTAAAAAGGGTGCTACTTACACCGTAAAGGTCGTGGGAGTCTATCTTCCGTTTTTGCCAAGGTTTAGAAATATCGTTAACATAATGGAAAAAAAGGAAAGTAACTATCCTCTGAATAAAAAGAATCCGCTCGAGAACTAAAGAACTCTTGCTTGTTGGTCATATATTTTTGCACAATGAAGCAATAAAACTTCTATCTCTTCTTTAAAATATTGCATCAAATGAATATTAACCACACCTAATAGTTGCCTTATTAGCCATAATCATTCTTGTACTCGAATCAGTAAAACCAATAACTAGAATTCCTTTTTCATTTGTGAGAAGAACCAGTTTTAAAAGTAAAATCAAACTTATTATTATTGATTTATTTCAAACACTATAGTTATTTCCATAATCTGATTCACTGTTAATTAAAGGCATGATTTTTGTTTTTTATAGAATACTTGATATTTAATCACTAACAAAATAGGAACAAAAAATGGCTTACCTTATAACTGATGATTGCATTGATTGCAACGCATGTGAAATTGAATGCCCAAATAACGCTATTTATGGACCAGGAGCTCCGTGGGAATTAAACGGTACAGAGCACCCAGCATTAAATGATAGTCATACTTATATAGCTCACGAAAAATGCACAGAATGTGTTGGTTATTATGATGAACCTCAGTGTGTTGCTGCTTGCCCATCGGAAGCAGTAATTAAAGATCCTGATCGTGTTGAAAGTCACGAAGAACTTTTAGCAAAGAAAGAAAAATTAGGAACAATACTTAAATAATTTAAATTGGGCTGGTTCAGAATTAATTATGTTTAATTAAAATGAATCAGCCTATTTTTATTTTAAACTGAAATACTCGTAGTTCTAATCACCCTGCTCATTTTTTCTTCGACTTCTTCTTTGTTCTTCCATTTTCTTCACAGTAATTTTTTATAACCTCATAAGCTGGAAAAAATCCTAATTCACCTGCTTTAGCAAAATCTGCACAAGCACTATTCTTTAAATTCATATTAGCAAAGCATATTCCTCTGTTATAATATGCCATTGATGCGGTTGAATCCTGAGAAATAATCGCTGTATAATCCCGGGCAGCAGCTTCAAAATCATTCATCATAGTTTTTGTTTCTGCACGACTATAAAACAAATCCAGATTAAATGGGTCCATCGCTAATGCATTGTTATAATCCTCAACTGCTTGTTCGTATCGACCAATCTTAGTAAACTCATCGGCTCTGCTTGTGTACGCAAACTGGTTTACCGGCTCCAAAGAAATTGCACTGGAAAAATCACTGATAGCTTCCTGAGGTTCATTTAAAACAGAAAATAATAGACCACGGTTAATGAAATATTTATAATTTGTTGAATCAAGAGTAATTGCAAGCGTATAATCTTTAAGTGCAGATTCATAATCCTCTGCAGACTCCTTTGCAAATGCAAGATCAAAGTAAATCTGTGAGTTACTGCTATCCATTAACACAGCCGTGTCAAAGTCCTGGATAGCATCATTATAATTTTCACAACTGATTTGTGCTAAGCCTCTATTTATAAAATAATTTGGAATTGTATTATTAAGGGAAATAGCTTTTGAGTAATCGTCAATTGCTGCTTTACAATCATCAGTTTTCATTTTTGATTTTGCGCGGAGAAAATAAAGTTCAGGATTACTTGGATCTTCCTGAATCGCTTTATCAAAATATGATATTGCATTCTGGTAACGGGCATCGTTATAACTCTTGATACCCATTAAATAAAATTCACCTTCGGATGGAGCACAG
>JARRKF010000254.1:0-3394 GCA_037388405.1 Ignavibacteriaceae bacterium
CCTTGATTATGTAAAATCTATTAAAACTTGAAGCAGGCATGCAGTTCTGGCAAAAATAAAATAAGAGTAATATTATAATTATAATACGAAACGGTATAATTTATTCTCAGAAAATAAGAAACCAAAATTCAAACTTTTACTTCCAACGAATATTTGTCTTTTGATGAGTTTTCTTTTTCATTTAATTATAAATACCTTTATATTAAGAAGTACATATACATTTTAAAGCCGGTATCATAATGATAATTCTTCTGACGTAAAATAAACTCTCTATTAAGAGGTTGTATTGAATAACTTGATGCATACAAATCCCTTAAGTTTGAATAATTTCATTCGTTTTTAAATGTATATGACTATTACCTTTGCAATTTATTCAAATCGTTTCATTAAATCTTTAATAATAATATTAAAATAAACTTTGATACTATTTAGATTAGGATTAAACAATGAGATTATTTTTATCATTAATTTTAATTATTTTGGTTGATACTACAATTATTAAATCACAAGATTTGCAAACTGACGAATTGAATTTTTGGATTCAAACTAATGGCCCGGTAGGAGAACAAATAAAGGCTCTAACAATCAATCTAGATAATGATATTTTTGCTGGCAGTTGGATATCCAGTGGGCAGGTATTTCGTTCTTTTGACGATGGTGATACCTGGATGCAAGTCACAAACTGGACACCGCAAAATCAAGTCTGGGCTCTTATAGTTAATCCTGCACAACATATATTTGCGGGAACAAATGGAGGAGCAGGAATTTATTGTTCTAAGGATAATGGAGATACATGGCAGTCTGCTAACAACGGTTTGACGAATAATCATGTAAATGATCTAGCCATTAGTATTAATGGACATATCTTTGCTGCTACCGATTACGGTATGTTCAGATCCACCGATACTGGGACTACTTGGATTGAAATTAACAATGGATTACCTGCATCAGATAATATTGTATATACTGTTAATGTTGATAAATATGGAACAATTTTCATTGGAACCTTTGGTAACGGAATCTATCGTTCCACAGACAATGGAGATAATTGGGTACAAAAAAATAATGGCTTAATTCATTATTTTATCAATTCAATTACAATCTCTGAAAGCGATATCGTTTTTGCAGGTCCAGACGATGGACAGGCTATTTTTCGTTCGACTAATAATGGGGACACGTGGGAACCATTTAATAATGGTTTACCAAGCTGGAATGTTTCTTATGTATTAGTGGTTAATACAGATGGAACAGTATTTGCCGGTGGAAATACATGTGGTGTGTATAGATCAACGGATGATGGCCAGACATGGGAGGAGTTCAATTCTGGTCTGACCAATCTTTCTGTTTATTCATTGGCAATAAATAAAAATAACTATTTGTTTGCCGGTACAGGGGGTGATGGTGTTTTTAGAACGACTAAATCAACGACCTCTATCATCACAGGCTCCACTTTCTTACCTAAAAGTTTAATACTTGAACAAAACTATCCAAACCCTTTCAATTCAGTCACTTATATCCAGTATTTTTTACCAAGAGAGTCAAAAGTGTCTCTTAATATTTATAATTTAGTTGGCCAGAAAGTAAAGAGATTAATAAATGAAGTTCAAAGACCGGGGTGGAAAAGTATTAGTTGGGGGGGAACAAATAGTTATGGAAAAGAAGTTAGTTCAGGATTTTACATTTATAAAATCGAAGCTGAAGGTATAATAAAATCTCAGAGGATGTTATTACTCAAGTAAAATGAAGTTGAATCGGATTACTTAAATAACCCATTTTTAATTAAACTATGTGGAGGTGTAAATGAAGTTTGCGATCTTTAGTTACTTAATATTATGCTGTTGTTTAACTTTATTGTATCCACAAGAAGGTGGAGGAAATCCAGAAGGTTGGCTTCCTTATGAAATATTTATGCTAACAAAAGGATTGCCTACAGGAATATCCGTACAATATAAATTAGAAACTCCAGGAAGTGTTTGGGATACAAATGATATTTGGCCACCTCAAGGTTACTTTCTGACAAATCAATATGATCAAGCTTTTTTCCCTCTTACGGGAACAATTGGTAATCTACCTATAGATTGGGATCAATCCGATGTACACGGTTTCGATTTTGTAAATACTGGAGAAGATAACGATTATTATGCCTATGGATTTTATAAAATGACTGTTACTTATAGTAATTCATATTTTTATTTAGATTATCGTGATACACGATATCGTTATTATGGATCAACGATTAATCAAAATAAGCATCACCCCCAAGATATTTGGATTATGTATGATGGCTCCACCGACACTTTTTATTATCACTCTAGGGGAACCTTAGATTTAGATCCAACTACAGGTGGATGGACACAAATCAATAACGGAGATTATTTATCAATATGGGAGATTAAAGAACAATCAGCGTTCGGTAGTCCACAAACCAGTCAGTTTGAATATTTTTGGGAAAATGCACTTGTTCTAGCGGATGATGGAAATAATCATCCATTACTTGTCTGGGGAACTTACACATCACAGTTGGGCGTTGATCACTATAACATTTACAAAAAAATTGGTGGGGGTCAATTTGCACTTCATACTGAAGTCCAAGCCCTAAATTATATTGATGAAAACGAAGTAATTATCTATGGAATTCCGCAAGCAAATGAGACCGAAGCTTTCTATAAAGTAGCAGCAGTTTATCCAGAAGGGGGAGAAGAATTAGCAACGTCTGATTATACTAACACAGTTAGTACGAGAGTACGTGGGGGTGATCTTGAAAAACAAACCCATCTCAACCATGTGGTAGAGTTTAAAACATTTCATCTTTTTCAAAATTATCCTAATCCGTTCAATCCGTCCACCATAATTGCCTATCAACTGGCTAGTGAATCAGAAGTATCGCTCACGGTTTACAATCTGGCCGGACAGGAAATAAGAACGCTGGTAAATGAAAGACAGTCAGCCGGTCCACAGCAAGTTGTCTGGGATGGAAAGGATCTGCATGGCAATCAGGTGGCCAGCGGGATCTATCTCTACCGGTTAAAAACCGAGAATAATATCCAGACCCGCAAAATGATTTTGATGAAATAATTTGATTAACCATTGAAGAATACGAAGCACCGGTCTAAAATTAGGCCAGTGCTTTTTTCTTAAAAATCAATTCGCTAATTTACTCTCAGCTAATTGTGTCCCAACGGAATTTGCAAGCGGGCGATCACCCCGGCATGATCAGATGGCCATAATCCAGACGGCGTCATGTCACGCAACTCATCACCTACCACAAATGCCAGCACCGGACCAATAACCTGCCGGTTAAACAGCCAGACATTGCTCCTCACCATAATGAAATCAATCCGGTGATCGAGCTTGACCGTAGTATTGCGAAGATCCGGATCATGGCTAGCAGTAT
>JARRKF010000255.1:0-5680 GCA_037388405.1 Ignavibacteriaceae bacterium
CATTAATGAAAAATGATTACAGAGATTGGGTAAGACAAGCTTTTCCATGGATGCTTGCTGGAATGGGAGTGTTAGGTCTGGGAATAATGCTTGGCGGTTACTGGGCTTATGAAATGCTTGGCTGGGGCGGTTATTGGGCCTGGGATCCGGTTGAAAATTCAAGTTTAATTCCCTGGCTTGTTGGCGTAGCTGGTATCCATACTTTACTTGTTCAAAAGAGAAGTCAGGCAGAAGGTGGAATTGGCAGATACGCTAAAACAAATTTGCTTCTTTGTGTTTTGACTTATGTACTTGTACTTTATAGTACTTTTTTAACCCGAAGTGGAGTTCTTGGTGATGCTTCAGTGCATTCATTTGTTGATCCGGGAATGATTGTTTATCTGTTTCTGGTTTTATTTATTGGAACATTCTTCTTGCTAGGAATTGGTATGATTGCCTACCGCTGGAAAACGTTGAATGAAAATATTGTTGAAGAAGAAAGTCTTCTCTCTCGAGAGCTTGCGTTATTTACTGCAATGATTGTTTTGATTGCTTCAGCAATTATTGTACTTGTAGGCACTTCCGCACCAATATTTGGTCAATCTGTTGATACATTTTTCTATAATGAAATGCATTTACCTCTTGCAATAATTATAATGTTTTTGAACGGATTGAGTCTTCTAATAAAATGGAGACAATCAGATCTGAATGAACTATTGAAACAATCATTTTATTCTGCGACTGGTGCAGTATTGTTTACTATTATTTTGATTTTTGCAGGTGGAGTACATCAATTGATGATTATTCTTCTAGCATTCACTACATCCTTTGCATTAATAATCAACATTGATATTGCTATAAAAATTGTAAAAGGCAATTTGAAAATGCTCGGTGCTTACGTTGCACATATTGGAATCGCACTTTTTATTTTAGGAGTAATAGGTTCATCAGTATACAGTCAGGAAGTAACAATTGATTTAATTAAAGGCAAGCCAGCTTCTGCATTCGGATATAACTTAACTTTCACCGAAATTTATCCAATTGAGAATAATACCAAATACGCATTTAATGTTGATGTTACAAAGGGTAATTCTGAGCATAAGATGAAACCGGTAATGTACAGAAGTGATTTTAATAACAGTATTGTACGTGAACCAGCAATCCTAAGTTTATTAACACGAGATATTTATCTCTCGCCACTTGGTTACGATGAAGGAGGAATGAACAATACAATTGGTGATAAAGATACCTTAAGTCCAGGTTCAGAAATAGAATATGAAGGAATGAAGATAAAATATGAAGAATTCATAAAGCCGGATATGGCGGCTATGATGTCTGGTGGTGACGTTGAGATGGGAACAAAATTATTAGTTACCAAAGATGGAAAAGAATATGAAATCTCTCCGCTTATTAAGATCAAATCTGGTCAGTTTGAATATGTTCCTGCAGAAATAGCTGATGCTAATCTTAAAGTTGAAGTTAATAAAATAGAGCAAAGTAATCGCAATGCTGTTTTAATTTTTTCAAAAATAAATGATGATGGAGCAGCATCAAATCAATCCAATGAAATTTTAAGTATTACTGCAAGCATCAAACCTTTTGTGAATTTGGTTTGGGCAGGAGTTCTAATAATGGTCGTTGGATTTTTTATTTCAATGACACGAAGACTTAAAGAATCGAGAGTCGTTTCTTAATTTTTTATAAAGCATGAATTTTTACAAGCCCGCTTAGCGGGCTTTTTTCATGTTAAGTGATTTAATGAAAATTAATTCATCGTAAATTAATATTGGAGAATTATTTGGTAAAGTTTGCAAAGAATCTGTACTCCTTAATTCAAATTTAGGATCAGCCTTGTAAAAAATGGCTTTATCATGATGACCGCGCCATGCCAAAGGACCAATACTTCGTGCAAAGTAAAGTCGCGAAGTATTACCGTAACAAATAAGATATTCGCTTGGGGAAATTGGTAAGAATGTTTGAAATTGGACATCCTTTATGAAACCTTCTGAAATAATTTTCTTTATCCTTAAATTTACGCGATCTTTAAGTGAAGCTCCGGGATTTTCAAAACTAATATCAGGCAGGGAACACAAATCATTCTTGAAATTTTCCACATTGTTGTAATATTGTATTTCAGGATCATTCCCCAGTGCTGAAAGCCATTCATCCGCAAAAATTTCATTCCAGGATGCTAAACCGAAACCCAATGAATAAACATTATTAAATCCACCTAATTTTAATAAACACGCATAGTAAGCTGCACTTTGCCCATTCTTACTGACCAAAATTATTTTTGGATATCCTGAGTTATATATTTCTTCTACAAAATCAAATAGTGAATCAATGGCTATATTTACTGAGTTTTCAATATGTCCGGTTGTAAATTCATTGCTCGGACGAATGTCAATAATTAAGTAGGAATTTAAATTTGAATTTACTTCAATACAACTAGTTGTAATTAATAGCATAATTGAAATAAATTCAACCAAAATTCCCGGCACATTATTTTTCATTTTTTAATTCACATTTCTTATTAAATCACGAGTTACACCAATAAACATTCCTATTACTTTTTCGCCCTGCATGTTCCATTCAATAGTTCCTCCACCCTGAACATACGGATTATTAACAGTTTGACCCGAAGTTCTGCTGTAAAAATATTTTCTATAGGATTGATCGAAAGCAAATACTTGTATATATCTTAATCCGGCATAAGCTGAGCCTCTATATTTTTGAGGTATAGTAGCTGTCCTCACAGATATTTCGTCATTAAGATTTTCAGATGGAGTGCTGACTGAATAAAAATCTTCTGCTCTTACAGGTGGGGTAGTCGATACAATCCAAAGTGCAGCATATACTGTATTATTTTTATTTAGAGTGTTGGCTTCGAGGTAATGTCCACTAACGTTATAATTTAGTGATGAGATAACCGGTCTGTGTGGGATAATTGTTTTTCCGTAAATAAATTTACCCTCATAATTTGCAAAGAGTTCATAAATCTCACCCTCATCAACTAAAAATTCATATCTCGGTTTGTAAAGTCCATCTCCTGAATAAACAAGTGGAATAACCTGAATTTCATTCTTTACGATGTAAACGGTTACATCTTTCAGTTCCGCTTGTTTAATATTAAAAGGGATTCCCAAAGGCAAAGTTTTTGTAAATCTTACGGACGGGAAATATTTATCCGGTTGAATTTCTGCCTGCACGACAGTGTATTCTACAAATTCTGCGTCAGGACTAATTATTTCTTCGCCTTCGCAGGAGACCAGGATAAAAAAGAAAATTATAAGGCAAATAATGTTTAATTTATTTTTCATTGAAATTAAAATTTAATTGCTAAACCTGCTGAAGGAATAAAAGGAAACAGAGTTATTCGTTTGACAACCGGTAATTCCTCTCCTTCTTCATTTTTTTCTATCACTACATATTGAGCAAATGCATTATGTCTGTTATATACATTGTAAATATTAATGTAAGAATCGATATCCACATTTAGCACTTTAAATGAATAAGTGATGTTTAAGTCCAGTTTGTGATAGGCAGGAAATTTAGTGGTATTTATACCCATATAGTTAAATTGAATTTCCTCGTTTCCTCCTATGCCTATTGGATCAAAAATAAATTGACCGGGAGGTGTTGTATATCGTTGACCGGTGGCATAAATCCACGTTAAACCCAGATTTAAATCATCAAGTAATCTATACGAAAGGACTAAAGAAAAATCATTTCTCCTGTCATATTTTGAGTAATATTTTTTACCTCCGTTCAGTTCATCGAATTGTCTTACTGACCATGAAAGTGTATAACCAATCCAACCGGAAAATTTTCCTTCTGTTTTATTAAGAAAGAACTCAACTCCGTAAGCTTCACCTTGACCACTGGTGAATTGATCTTCAATTGAATCGTCAAGAGGATTTAACTGGGGAGCATTTTTAAATTCATAAAGATTTTTCATCTCCTTATAAAATCCCTCGACTGTAAAAATATATTCCCGTTCAAGCCAAAAACTATCAAAGCCAAAAACGTATTGTGTAGCTTTGCTCGGTTGAATATTTTTTGTCGATGGATACCATAAATCAGTTGGCAGAGTAATATCATTTCTTACTATCAGATGTAAAAATTGATTGGCTATAGCAAAGGCGCCCTTCATTACCAGGTTTTGATTTATTTGATATGAAGCAGCAATTCGTGGTTCAAATCTTATTAATCGCTGGGCATTAAAGTAATACAACCTTCCACCAACGTTTGCTGATAAATCCTCTGTAAATCTTGATTCACTCTGAAAATAAAGTGATGCTTCAATGGAATTAATATCCTTTCCTGCATAGGGATCTTTTTCCAGGGCATCGTTATATACATCACTATATAAAATGTCATAATTATGAAGCGCTATATCAAATCCAGTTTTAAAGGTATGATTTTGAAGCCATCTAATTTCAGCATTTTGGCGGAAATAAAAATCGGTAAGATTTGGATTTGAATAGTAAGTGTATGGTGTGATAGTATTAGGGTTGATTCCTATCTTCGATGAAAATTCATAGTTAATAAAACTTATTATTGAATTGAGAAGCAGAGATCTTTTATTTACCTGAATCCAGTTCAAACTTAGATTAACGTTTTTCCAATCCATTTCATAGTCAGTATCAGATGACTGAGGCGGATTATAAACATGATCCTTGCTATACAATCCGCTGATAGATAAAATATTATTTTCAGATAAGATATAATTTACTTTCGCATTTACATCGTAAAAATTATAGCGCGGAACTGTTGAATTTTTACTAAAATTTTTCTGTAGAATATCATAATACATATACCTACCAGAAACCATGTATGTGGAGTTTTCTTCCAAAGGACCTTCAAATGATGCATATGAATTAATAACTCCAAGACCAATTGTTCCTTTGTTTCTTTCTTTAGTTCCGGATCGAAGCTTAATATCAAGAACACTTGATAGTCGACTGCCATATTCAGCAGGAAATGCTCCCTTTATTAATCTTAGATCGCTTATAGCATTTGAATTGAATGTGCTAGCTATATTTCCAAGATGTGCCGGGTTGTAGACAATAACACCATCAACAAGTGTTAGAGTTTGATCTGGTGATCCTCCACGTATGTACAATCCACTGGATATTTCGGACGACTTATTAACCCCAGGTAGAAGCTCAAGAGATTTAAATAAATCGACCTCACCACTCATTGTTGGAAGCTTTGCAAGTAATTCGGGCGAGACATCAATTGTACTGCTAATTGGTATATCCGTACGTTTCCCTTCTACAATAACTTCTTCAAGTTTAATATTTTCTTGAGTGAGTTCAATCGGATAGACTATATTTTTCTTTGTATCACCAATAGTGATTGATGAGAGATTTGTTTTAAAACCAATATATCTTACAATCAGATAGTATTCGCCCTCCTTTAAAGAAGGAATAACATAATAACCAAATTTATTAGTAGAAGTCCCGGTGATGGGAGGTTCATTAAAGTTTAAGCTGTCTTTAAAGAGGAGAATGTTTGCTCCTACTATTGCTTCACCTGTGACAGCATCAGTTACAAAACCAGAAATTATATAGCTATCTGCTTGTGCTGCAAGTACACCCTGAAGCAAAAAAATTAAAAATAACCAACAGTAAAATATGTTTTTCACTTTTTAAGTGAATTTAAAGTTGAATTTTACTTGAGCTACTTAACTAAAAAA
>JARRKF010000256.1:0-3391 GCA_037388405.1 Ignavibacteriaceae bacterium
TTCAACTAAAATTGTCTGCAGTCCCTCACAGGAACCGTAAACCGAAGCAGCTAATCCGGCAGGACCACCGCCAATGATTAGAACATCGTACATTTTTTGAGAAGCTGTCTGCTGAAGTCCAATTTGTTTGGCAAGATCAGGCAGTGAAGGATCCGTCAGCCATTTACCATCTTTCAAAATTACTAAAGGAAGATCATCAATTTTGACACCGGTGCTTACAAGAAATTTTTCTGCTTCGGTATTTTCCTCTATATCCATCCACAAATATGGGATTAAATTTCCAGAAAGAAATTCTTTTAGACGATGCGACTTCGGTGACCACTGGAAACCAATGATTCTTATTCCCTCGTGATCGGGTTTGTACTGAGCCTGCCAATCATCCAATAAATCATCAACAATTGGATACAGTTTTTCGTCAGGAGGATTCCACGGTTTCAGTAAATAATAATCGAGCTTTAAATTGTTTATAGCCCTGATAGCAGCATCGATATCAGAGTAAGCTGTTAGTAAAACTAATTTAGCTTCAGGAAAAAAATCTTTAGTTTTTCTTAAAAAAGTCACGCCTTCCATTTCAGGCATACGCTGATCTGAAATGAACAATGCAACGGTTTCGTTTTTAAGTTTTAATTCTTTAATAAGCTCGATGGCTTCATTCGCTGAATCCGTTGCGCTTATTCTATATTCATTACGATACTTATTACGAACGTCACGCTGAATTGCCCTTAGTACCTGTTCATCATCATCGACAATTATTATAAACGGCTGTTTCATTTTCAATTAACTTTTTTATGTGATTGGAATACAAATTAAAAATTCTGTTTTGCCCGGATTCGAATGCACTTTAATATCACCATTATGACGTTTGATAATTCTTTGAACTAAATCCAGTCCAATTCCTGTTCCCTCGCCCACTTTTTTTGTAGTGAAAAAAGGATCAAATATTCTTGAAATGATTTCAGGCGAAATACCAACTCCATTATCAATTATTTTTATATAAACATCTTTTTTATTGCACGTGGTTTCAATAATAAGTTCGCCGCCTTGATTCATCGCATAAATCGCATTATCAATAATATTTGTCCATACCTGGTTAAGCTCACCGACATAAACAGGGATTTCTGCAAGATCGTCGCAAAAAGATTTTTTAACAGAAATATTTTTATCCCGAAGCTTATGTCCTAATAGAGTCAAAGTATTCTCAATATCTTTATGAATATCGGTTGGCTGTTTTTCATTTGTCCTATCCATATGAACATGACTTTTAATTGCGCCAACCAAATTCGAAATACGTGTAGAAGCTTCTCCAAGATCTTTAATGATTCTTTGAGAGCTGAGCAAATTTTCTATCCATAAAAGAATTTGAACAAGATCTTCATTCGGGACATTGCCGGCAAGTAATTCCAGATCTTCACCCGAAAATCCGGCATCTATAAAAGTATCAACAACCTGCTGATCAGCCGGAAGCCCTTTTTCCTCAAGCCAGTTCATAAGTTCATCTTCATTATTCATGCGCTGTAAAGCGCTGAACTTCTGGTTTGATGAACCATCTTTTGATTCAATCTTGTCTCTAAGATATTTAATATGATCTGCGTCTATATTCTGCCTGATCATTTTTTCTGTTAACTCAATATTCAGATATAACCTGTTTGCCAGCTCATATGAAATTCTGGTAATTGCAGATGCAGGATTATTCAATTCGTGTGCAATACCGGCAGCAAGATTTCCAAGAGCACTTACTTTCTCACGCTGCATTTTTGAAGTCGCAAAAAATCTTGCACGCTCAGTCATATAACCGATAAGCTTTTGAATAAAATCAGGATTCAATTTTTCAAGATCCTGAAAATGTCTTTTATGCATCTTCAATCCACGAACATGCTCAACTACGATTGAATTACCCGAATACACTTTCATTCTTGAATACGGGAGTAATCCTGTTACACCTCCTGTCTCAGAGTCGTTCGTAAAAGTAAAATAATACACGAGCTTGCCATTAACATTCATATAATAATCAATCTTACCTTCAGTAAGAAAGAACATCCATTCAGCCTGTTCACCTGTCTTAGCCACAACTTCACCTTCCTCATATTCGAATGGTTCCGAGTGATCCATTATCCAATGTAAATGCTCATTAGTCAATTCGTTAAGAGCTATTACTTTTTTTAATTCATCAATTGATATTGGTTGCATATTTTTAAAATTAAAACTATTTAAGCAGAGAGTTATTATTATACTGCTTCAATCGTCACAATTGTTAAATCGTCACTTAAAGGTATACTTCCAGTAAACGATTTTACATCATTATAGAGTGATTTTTCATTTGAGTTTGGATTTTTGAGACTTTGAACTATTCTATCTTCTCCAAATAAATTGTTATTTATATCCATCGCTTCGCTCACTCCATCAGAGTACAAGAAAACTTTATCACCGGAATTTATTATGAAAGCATATTCTTTATATTCAAATTTCTTTATACCAAGCGGCAATCCGGATTCAATCACAATGTTCTCTACATTATTATCTGAGCATAAGATAGGATGCTGATGACCAGCATTTGCCATAGTTGCAATTCTTGAAATAGGATCGATAACAACATATACTACCGTTATGAATCTTGATAAAGGTAAATCAGCTGCCAGGATTTCGTTAACTTTTGTTAATACTTTAGCTGGCGATTCTTCCTGAACAGCAATCATTCTTATAATTGTTCGTGCAGAAGCCATTAATAGAGAAGCTGCTAGTCCTTTTCCGGATACATCAGCTAGTACAACTCCAATTTTTCCAGAAGGTAGTTCAATATAATCAAACCAGTCTCCTCCGACTTCAAGACAGGGCTCGCACATTCCCGAAAAACTGAAATTCTTTACTATTGGAGATTTTTTCGGAAACAAATTTTTCTGAATTATACTAGCTTCCTTAATATCCTGAAGGATGATTTCTTTTTCCTTTTTCTCTTCCTCAAATAGTAATGCATTCTGTATGGCAATTGAGACATGTTCTGCAAGTGTTTGCAGTACGGTAATATCGTGTTCCGAAAATCCATTTCTTTCAGTTTGCTGTGCATTAAGAATTCCAAATACTTTGCCTTTATTGATTAGAGGTATATCAACATGAGATTGGCTTTTAAAATCACACGGTAATTCATCCGGATACACACTAACATCCGGATAATATATAATTCTGCTTTCATTGAAGGATCTCCATATTATTCCATGTCCGGGATTTAACTTATCGCCCACTTGTATTGATTTATCTTCCCAGCCTGTAACTGCAACTAATTCCAGTTGATTTGTCTTTTCATCATAAAGCAACACACCACATTTTTTAAAACCAAGAGTATTTGAAGCATCCTCAATAATCTGTGCTACTAATTCTTTTAAATTAAGAATCGAAT
>JARRKF010000256.1:3413-5501 GCA_037388405.1 Ignavibacteriaceae bacterium
AGCATAAAATCCCTAATTTCAAACTCGTTTTCTTTTTGTAAGACTGAGTACTGCGTCATCATTTCTTCCTATTTAGTTATTGCTTAAAACTAATCGGATTTTGTTAATTAACTTTATTTGTTATAAAAGAGTAAGTAACTATTTATTAACTTTCAAAAAAAGTTAAAAATTAAATATCGTTTAGCTTACCATTAACCACACGATTAAGGTTGAAGAGGAGAATGATTACTGAAGGGACAACGTAGTTAACGCTATAAAATCCTACCCTAAAGTGTAGAGTAATATTTAGAACGAAACTTAACAAATAATTAATAAAAAACAAGATTTCTTATTTGCTACCGGCAAATTTGTTTGAGCTACATATATGCTTTTAACATACTTTTATCTTTATATGAATATGAGATATAGACATTACAAACTCTTAGAAAAATTTTGGAGAAAGTAATCTAATCTTTCAAATGAACAAAAAGCCGCTACAGAGAGCGGCTTCAATTCAAAATATTTCTTTTTTCTATTGCGGTAATCTCAGCATTACACTGTTTCCATTTCTCATTGCAGTATGCAGCATACCATTCTGATGTTGAACTTCACCAAAATCCATTTGAGAAACTTCAGCCATTATACCATTTGCCTGAATTCCATTCAACATTTCCTGGATTTGTTGTGCTGAAAAAGTATAGGTACCTGGATTATTATCGAGTATTACAACTATCACTCTATCAAACGGAGGCGGTGGTTGTGGTGGTTCTCCATGTATTCCATGATGTCTTCCCGGTAAAGGTCTGAGATGAGGCATTAATCTTAATGCAACTTTATCTTGATTTCCACCTTCCCAGTTTATTGTAAGATTCTGAGTTGGATCAATCACATCCCCATTTGTGGGACTGGTAATATCCATTAAAGCACTTGGCGAAGTAAGTGTAATTGTGATCGGTGCGAATGCTTCCGAGCCAGTAACTTCGAAATGATATTCAGTATTAGGAATGAATTGCAGTAAATTTTCAGGATTACAACCGCCGAAAGGTCTTTCAAATAAATCATAAGCAACTCCTCTAATTGGATGAAATTTTTTATGCATTTCAATATGGTTGCCTGAATAATTTATAAATATGTCACCCATATCAAGTCCAAACTTTCTGAAATGCGTTAAGTCAGTTCCTCTTTCACCAAAAGCAACTGCGAATGCCATTCCTCTTACTTCTGAGCTATCTTCCATCGGTCTGAATAATTCATTCCATCCAATTGAAAAAACTCCCGCTGCACTATCTAATGGCATGCCGCCATCTTTCAAAAGAGCGAGATCGTTATCTACAGTTTGATAACTAAGCTGGTCAGTCAATGATTCATTTCCATCTGGAGAGTTAACTTCAGATTTACAGCCGAAGAAAGTTAAGGACGCGAATAAAGCGACATAGAGAAGAACTGATTTACTTTTCATAAAAATGCTCCTGATTTATATAAAGAAAGCTAAATTATTTTGTTAGACAATTCAAATCGGTAATAAGTTTAATAGACGCTAATATTTCTCTTTAAATATTCGATTAATTGAAATATTCATTAATTTTGAATAGAAAATCAATAATTAAGTGCTATGGCAAGAATAAAAATTCAAATTCCAGAAAAGTTCATTTTTAAAACCGAAATTCCAATCAGAATAACTGATATTAATTACGGCGGTCATCTCGGTAATGATTCTGTTTTATCGTTGGTTCACGAAGCGAGATTAAGATTTTTGAAACATCTTGGTTATTCCGAATCCAATGTTGAAGGTGTCGGAATAATTATGATTGATGCAGCAGTTCAGTATAAATCAGAAGGATTTTATGGTGATGAATTATTGATTGAAGTTGCAATAACTGATTTTAGCAATTTAGGCTGTGATTTTGTTTTTAAGTTAACTAGTAAAAACTCAAGTAAGGAAATTGCTCTAGCTAAAACCGGTATAGTATTCTTCGATTATGAAAATAGAAAAACTGCACAAGTACCCGCACAATTTAAAAAGAAGATTGAGAGTTTTAATTGATTGATAACATAATCTTTACCGGAAATGTTGTTGCACCTGTGTTCCTACTTATTGCACTTGGTTAC
>JARRKF010000257.1:0-3381 GCA_037388405.1 Ignavibacteriaceae bacterium
GATTTGCCGGCTTTGTTCCCTGCAGACTGAGAACGTAACTGGCAACATCCTGCATTTGCTTTGCATTCAATTGCGACTGCCAGCTTATCATTCCTTTATCTGGCACACCATATTTAATCGTCTTAAAAACATTTTTAATCCCACCGCCGTGAATCCAATATTTATCCGTAAGATTTGGACCAACGATTCCTCCGCCATCCGCAGCATGGCAAGCAATACAGTTTGCTTCAAAAATTTGTTTTCCTGTTTGAAGATCAGCTGGATCCGTCAACCGGGTAACTGTTTCTTCATTTACTAATGCACCTGATTTAATTAGTGCTTCTTTTTTCTCAGCGGCAGCTTTCATTTCTTCTTCATATTCTTCGTGTGATAGCTTACCTGTCGCAAAAACATGATAATTGAGCATATAATACACACCGAATAAAATAGTAAGTATGAATAGCCATGAAAACCATGGTGGAATTTTGCTATCAAGTTCTTTTATTCCATCATAATCGTGATCAAGTATAATTTCAGCTTCACGTTCTATAGGAGTTGACTTTGTTAATGCATACCTGATTTTGGCTAGCAATGAATCCTTCTTTTCCTTAACAAGTTTATCTTTCTTAGGTTTTCCTTCATAATAAATAATACTTACTAATGTAATTACAATTACAGCAAGAAGTATCAATGCAACAGTATCATAATAATTTGGAGGAAAGTCAGACTCTCCTGCAGCAAACAAATTAGAAAATGGTAAAAGAATAATCGTTAAGAGATATTTTAATTTCGAATTTCGAATTTCGAATCTCGAAATGAGGTGTTTCAAACGTCTTCTAATTTTCATTTATTCCACCTGTAAAATTTTTAATTTCTTTGTCTTCTTCACTGAGTGGAAGTTCACTCATTTGCTTGATATATTTTTTATCAACTTTGAATAACCAGATTGTCATACCAATAAAAAAGAGAATAAATATTATCATCGAAACGATAGTGTAAAATCCGACTCCTTCAATCGATTGTAATACTTCTTTAAACATCTTACTTGCTCGCCTGATTATTCTTTGCTTTAATATCTGTTCCCAATCTTTGCAGATATGCAATGAGAGCAATAATTTCTTTATTTGGTTCTGCCGGTGCGCCGTTGTTCTGTAAATCCAGAGCTATCTTCTCAGCTTGTTGCTGTAAATCATCGTTGGCAGTTTTTTCATATCCTTCCGGATAAGGAACACCGATACTTCTCATTGCATTAATTTTTGCCTCCGTTGTAGAAATATCGAGATCATCTGTTAGCAGCCACGGGTACGATGGCATTAAAGAACCTGGTGACATACTTCTTGGATTTTCCATATGCAGATAATGCCAGAGGTTTGGATATTTTCCACCCTCACGATGCAAGTCAGGACCGGTTCTCTTCGAGCCCCAGAGAAATGGATGATCATAAACATATTCACCAGCTTTTGAATATTCACCATATCTTTCTGTTTCACTTCTGAATGGTCTTACTAACTGTGAATGACAACTGTTGCATGCTTCTCTGATATAAATATCTCTTCCCTGCAGTTCAAGTGGAGTATATGGTTTAACAGAAGCAATTGTTGGAATGTTTGATTTTATTAAAAACATCGGTACAAATTCAAACACTGAAGCAGCAATTACGGTAACCAAAGTTAAGATAATGAATAGTGCAGGTTTTCCTTCCAGAAAGCGGTGTATGACTCCTCTCTTTAGTGGATCCTTGAATTTTTCCAGTGCTGGTGCTTCTGCTGCTTCTTCTTTTGCAAATGATCCTTGCTTTGCTGTTTTAACAAGGTTGTAAACCATCACGATTACACCGACAAAGTAAAGCGATCCGCCAATCATTCTTATTATATACATCGGAACAATCTGTAGAACTGTTTCAAGAAAGTTTGGATATTGAAGAACTCCAAGCGGTGTGAACTGCTTCCACATTAAAGATTGTGTTACTCCTGAAAACCACATTGAGAATGCATAGAAAACTATCCCGAGGAACCCAATCCAGAAATGAAAGTTTGCGAGCTTCTTTGAGTAAAGGTTTGTCTTCCACATTTTAGGTACTAACCAGTATAGAATTCCGAAAGTTAAAAATCCATTCCAGCCAAGCGCACCAACGTGAACGTGTGCGATTATCCAATCGGTAAAATGAGCAATTGCATTTACATTTTTTAAGGATAATGTTGGCCCCTCAAACGTTGCCATACCATAAGCCGTTACAGCAACTACCATAAATTTAAGTATCGGATTTTCTCTAACTCTGTCCCAAGCACCACGCAGAGTTAATAAACCATTTATCATTCCTCCCCATGAAGGAGCAATCAGCATAATTGAAAAAACTGTTCCAAGCGATTGTGCCCAATCAGGTAATGCAGAATAAAGAAGATGATGAGGACCAGCCCAGATGTAAATAAAAACTAAAGTCCAGAAATGCAGGATAGAAAGCTTGTAAGAATAGATTGGTCTGTTCGCTGCTTTAGGAAGATAGTAATACATCAAACCGAGATAAGGAGTCGTTAGGAAGAATGCAACTGCATTATGTCCATACCACCACTGCACAAGTGCATCTTGGACACCAGCATAAATCGGATAACTTTTAAGAAATGAAACCGGAATTTCAATTGAGTTTACAACGTGAAGAACAGTTACAGTAACCCAGGTTGCAATGTAAAACCAAATTGCAACATACATATGCTTTTCACGTCTCTTAATAATTGTTCCGAACATATTGATACCAAAAGCTATCCAGACAACTGCAATTGCAATATCGATTGGCCATTCAAGCTCTGCGTATTCCTTGCTTGTTGTATATCCTAAAGGAAGTGTAATTGCAGCCGCAACAATAATCAGCTGCCATCCCCAGAAATGAAAATTACTCAGCCAATCGCTGAACATTCTTGCTTTGCACAAACGCTGCAGAGAATAATAAACTCCCATAAAAATTGCGTTGCCGACAAAAGCAAAAATCACAGCGTTTGTATGTAAGGGCCTAATTCTTCCGAATGTTAAGAAAGGGATATTCAGATTTAATGCGGGTACGAAAAGCTGAGTCGCAATTATCAATCCAACCAACATACCAACCAAACCCCACACGGTTGTTGCAATTGTAAATTTTCTAACTATCTCATTATCATAGCTGAATTTTTCCAATGCCATATATTACTCCTTCAATTGGATTCAGATTTATTATCTTCTTTGTTTTTTTCTTCTGCATTATCGTCAAACAAAACCCTGATGGCAGGTGTATGTGTATCTTTATATTGACCTTTTTTCACTGCAATTAAAAATGCGATGAGAAACCCAATTGCTACTATCAGGCTCACTCCTATTAAAAGTACGATCACCGAAATATTACTGCCCTCCCTTATTCAAAAGCTTTATTTTTTT
>JARRKF010000257.1:3396-6877 GCA_037388405.1 Ignavibacteriaceae bacterium
CAACAAAATTTGTCGATAAAGTTGCAAAAAGTACAACAGATATTGAACTTAAAGGCATTAAAATAGCAGCTATAATTGGTGACAGCATTCCCTGAATTGCGAAAGTTAGTCCGAACAAATTATACAAAAACGATATGACAAAACTAATATAAATTATTTTAATTGCCGACTGTGAATAGTTAAGAAATTTTGAGATTAATTTTAGATTTGAAGCATCAAGGATAGCATCGCAAGCTGGTGAAAAACTGCTTATATCTTCAGTTACTGAAATTCCTACGTCACTTTGTTTAAGCGCTCCGGCATCGTTTAATCCGTCGCCAATCATAAGGACTTTCTGTTCATTTTTTTGCTGAGATTTTATGAATTGTAATTTGTCTTCGGGAGATTGATTGAAAAAAAGTTCTTTATCATCATTGAAAAAATTTAGAAGATTATACCTTTCGCTCTCATTATCTCCTGAAAGCAATGATAGCTTAAACTTTGAACTAAGTGATTTGATAATTTCTTTTATCCCATCTCTATAAGCATTTGTGACCGAGAAGTAGCCTAATAATTCATCATTGATTGAAACGTAGATTTTAGTTCCAGTTTTACCATCCTCAGTAGAACCATCAACAAAAATTTTTGAGCCAATTTTTAGTGAATTTCCATATACAATTCCTGTGACACCTAATCCAGGAATTTCATCAAATTTTGTTACGGGATAGAATTCATCAGCTTCAAGAGAACTAAAAATTTTTCTGCTTAAAGGATGAGTTGAATTTCGTACTAAAGATTTTATCATTTTTTGCTGGAATGAATTAAGAACAGCTCCAGTAAAAATCAAATCTGATTTTCCTAATTGTGTGATTGTTCCTGTTTTATCAAAAACTATTGAATCAACTTTGGCAAGATCTTCAATCACGGAAGTGTTACGAAGATAAAGTTTGTTTCTGCCAAGAATTCTCATCGCATTGCCAAGAGTAAACGGAACAGAAAGGGCAAGAGCACAAGGGCAAGCTACAATCAATACAGCTGTAAAAACATTTAAAGCGATTGCTGTACTGGTTTGAAACCAAAAACCCGCCGCAACAAACGCAATGAGCAGAATAACAAACGTAAAATACTTACTTACGGCATTTGAAAAATTAGTAAAGTAACTCTCCGATGACTTATCAGGATTATTAAATATCTCGTTATTCCAGAGCTGAGTCAAATAGCTTTGAGATACTTCTTTTATAACTTCAAGCTCAATTACACCGCCAAGCTGTCTTCCACCAGCATAAACGAATTCTCCAGAAACTTTACTTACAGGTTTTGATTCGCCGGTAACAAAACTGTAATCGATTCTTCCGTCACCGTTAAGCAAAATTGAATCTGCTGGAATTATCTCATTTTTCCGTACGATTATTCTGTTTCCAACCATTAATTTATTTATAGGAATTGATTTTTCTGAATTTTCAATTTTTATAGAAACGGAAAGCGGGAAAAAAGATTTGTAGTTCCTTTCAAAGTTTAAGTAGGAATAAGTTTTTTCAAACTTCGTAAAGGCTTCTTCCGAATAAGGCAAGAATTCCGAGTGAAATTGGAAAATCAATGTTCACAATTTTCTTCCTAAGTCCTTTTATTGCAGAACCGAAATATTCCCAACCAGAGAAGAAAACCACCGGCAGAGAAAGAATCAAATTGAGAGTAATGAAAAAGTTTTTTAGGAATGAATCTTCTACATCAATTCCCAGATACTCAGGAAAAGTAAACAGCATAACATTAAGAAAACAAAATCCGGCAATTCCAATTCTGTAATGAAGTTTTTTCGATACCTGATCTTCGCTTTTTTTATTAACGCTCTCTAATAGGATTTGAGGTTCATATCCAATTGAGGTTAAAAGCTGAACTAAATTCTTTAGAGAAATTTTATTGTGGTCAAATGTCGCGCTTAATTCTTTTTTTAAGAAATCAACCTGCGATGTGCTTACACCATTATTCAGCTTGTAAAGATTTTCAAGCAGCCAGATGCAGGAACTGCAATGCATCTGAGGAATGTGAAAGGTTACTTTGCTGATATTTTCATCCTGAAAATCCAGAAGTTTTTGAATTGTTGATGGATCATCTAAATAATCAAACCGGCTTCCAAAATTTAAGTTCGGAGAAATACCCGGTGATTGATCGAGATTGTAGTAGTTGCAAAGCTTATTCTGATCAAGAATTTCGTAAACAGTTTTACATCCATTACAGCAGAAAATCTTTTCCTCAATTCTTATTGAATCATCCTTGCATTCATCACCACAATGATAGCAGGCTAATTTTTGTTTAATTTTCTTTTCTGAATTCAACAATATTTTTAATACTAAATATTTGGTTTAAGTACCATTAAGATAACTGCTATCCACGGAGTGATGGTTGCAACAGAGCTCCAGACGTCCCATTGCTTTGTTAATTTACGATATTCGTCCCAATCAAACTTTGCTTCATCTTTAGCTAAGGTAACAATCTTCTTTTGAATTGGAACCACCTTTGCCATAAAAGCAGCCCCTGAAATTATATACATAATTATTGACCAGAATATCCAACCGGTATCAATAAAATTAACTTTTAAATGCGCTGCAGCTCCAATTCCAAAAATTAACAAGAGTATTACACCGGGCATCGTAAAAAATCTGTCAGCTCGGATTATCCCTTCCCAGGTATTAAGTATCTGCAGTCGCTCTTTCGTTTTTTCTGCCTGTAATTTCCAGAAAGGAGTAATAGTTATGTTTCCAAGAAATAATATTACAGCAATAACGTGAATAAGTACAAGAATTAAATAAACCATTTGTCCTCCTTAATATTCAAACTTTAGTTGATAAAAATAAAATGAAAGCAAACAACAAAAAACCCCGAACGCAAAGCGAACGGGGTTAAAATAAAAGCTGGCGACTACCTACTCTCCCACACACCTGCGCATGCAGTACCATCGGCGTACCAGGTCTTAACTTCTCTGTTCGGAATGGGAAGAGGTGTATCACCCGGGCTATAGTCACCAAAATCTAAATTGAGATTCCGAAATAAATTCGGAATGACATATCAAAATAATGAAGATTGAAAGAGCAGAGCTTGTATGAGAATTTGAAACGTAACCTGTTTATAAAAATAAATGGTTAAGTCTCACGACTTATTAGTACTGCTTGGCTAAATACATTACTGCACTTACACCTGCAGCCTATCAACCTCGTAATCTCCGAGGAGTCTTAAGTTCCTTACGGAAGGGATACCCAATCTTGAAGCGTGCTTCGCGCTTAGATGCTTTCAGCGCTTATCACAACCGTACATAGCTACCCAACGATGCCACTGGCGTGACAATTGGTACACTAGAGGTACGTTCACTTCGGTCCTCTCGTACTAGAAGCGACCCTTCTCAAGTATCCTGCGCCCGCATAGGATAGGGACCGAACTGTCTCACGACGTTCTGAACCCAGCTCACGTACCGCTTTAATTGGCGAACAGCCAAACCCTTGGGACCTTC
>JARRKF010000258.1:0-5652 GCA_037388405.1 Ignavibacteriaceae bacterium
AACGGTTTGTTTAATGATAGAACTTATAAAAACTCAAAGAATAATACAGCCGTTAGACAATACAAAAATGACTCACAGTTCATTGAGGAAATAAACGAATCGAATCAATCTTACGGATTGCGTGTTTCTCAAACTGTAAGTAATAACACATATTGGAATTTGAATCTTGGATATCGAATATTTGAAACGGAACGTTATAATCCTTTTCTCAAAGGTGCAGAGAATCAGATATTATATGGTGATAGTTTATGGTGGGCAAATCAGTCGGGTCTAAATGTCACACTGCTTGGTGATGGACTTAGAACCGCTCCAACTGATGAAAATGGTGTATACAGACCTTATGGATATGCACTAAATCTGTTCCAGCAAAGACAAGATTCCAGAATGGGTGCAGATTTTGATTTAACTTCTCAAATTCAAAATCACTTGATTGAATTTGGTGCTGGCGTTGAGCAGCATACTGTTAGAGGTTATGGAAATTATGCATACCTAATTGGAGCAATTGATCCTACAAAACCAGATTATATAAGATTTGCTCAGAATCAACCGTTTGTTTTTGGTTATGATGTTACTGGTAGAACAAAAACATCAAGTGATGATCCTGCTTCACTGGATTGGTTTGCTGATCCTGATATTGGATCTGATCCATCAATGGCAGCATTTCTTAGACCAAGACAACCAATTATCGGGTATCTTTATTTACAAGATAGATTTGAATTAGAGGATATCGTTCTTAACCTTGGTGTAAGAATGGATTATTTTGACATAAAATCTCATGAACTTGTTGATCCTGCATTACCCTATGCTGGAGGATTAAATCCTAATGCATTTGATATAGAAGATTTCAAAATAAAAGATGTTGAAGTTGAAGTATCGCCAAGAATAGGTATTGGTTTTCCTGTTACGGAATCTACTGTCTTCCATGCACAATATGGAAGGTTTATTCAAGTACCTGAATTGAATGATATGTATAGCGGTCCTTTTGATTATAACCAGTTTATATCAATGGAACCACAATTCGGTCAGAACGGAGGTATGTTAAGTGAGAAAACTACACAGTATGAAGTTGGATTCAGGCAAATATTTGGTGGTAATTCAGCTTTACAATTAACTGCATTCTATAAAAATACCAAATCACTTGTAAATGTTCAGAACAATAAATATCAACGTGTAGAGGGTGGTGAAACACTCAATGCAATTTATAATGTTAATGCAGATTTTGGTACAGTTAAAGGTTTCTTGCTTTCACTTGATGTTACTAAGCTGAGCTACTTCAGCCTGTCATTGCAGTATACATTCCAGATTGCAGAAGGAACAGGATCTTCTACCAACTCCAGTCAAACTGCAGTTTTCAGAAATCAGGATAGACTTCCTCCCAAAGTCATCGCTCCTCTCAGTTTTGATCAGAGGCATACAGCCGTTGCCGTTATTGACTTTTATGTACCAGAAGGTGAGCTAGGCTTTTTTGAATTATTCAATGCAAATGCGATAATTTCATTTAATAGTGGAAGACCATACACTCCGGTTGATCAGTGGAATATTCTTGGAGATAATGGACTGGTTGCAGATAATACAGGATATATTAACTCTGCCTTTACACCGGGTACTTTTAGAATAGATTTGAAAGTTGAAAAGGGATTTCGTATTGGTAATCTCTATTTAACGCCCTATGTCTGGATAGATAATTTACTTGATGCTAATAATGGTCAAGGTGTCTGGAGATCAACAGGAAGTGCATATACCACAAATTGGTTGAACGATCCTGATGCTCAATCTCAAATTCAGTCAATAGGTGAGGGATACGTAAAAGACTATGAGACTCTTGAAAAAGATCCACGCAACTTTGGTATTCCCAGACTTATTAAGCTAGGATTAAAGTTAAATTTTGATAGAATTAATTTCTAACAAGAATTTGAATTATAAACAGGATAATTGAAATGAAAATTAAAATTAAATATCACTACAAATTGCTAATCCTGATTTTGGGGATAGCATTTATAGCAACTGGTTTTCTGGGAGATGATAAGAATGGTATTCATCCCCCAAAACCATTTTACAAATTGTCTAATGCTACGTCAGGTAAAGTTGGCGATGCATATGGAATGAATGTTAATAACATCTGGCTACCATTAAACCGAAAAGGTATTATTGCCGATGTTGATGTTCCACCAAACGGAAGCGGTGGTCAGTTTGCCGGAGGTACTTTTTTATTTTCATCCGGATTTTTCCTAAGCGGCTATAGATCAGGTCAACTTTGGGCTAATGCTTGTGCTTCAGCAACGCTTGTTGAAGATTATGTTCAGGGCGTGGTCGGTGGGCAGAATGATCCGAATGCTGTCTTATATGTCGTCAATTCTCAGGATGAACCTTTCGGACAAAGCTGGCAGGATTGGAAAGACGCAGTTGCCCTTGGAGCGGACTTCGTTGACGGTGATGGAGACGGGATTTATAATCCTGTAGATAAGAATGGTAATGGCAGTTATGATCTGGATGAAGATATGCCGGATTTAATTGGTGATGAAGTTGTTTGGTGTGTTTATAACGATGGTCTACCTGTAGCTCAAAGACGATGGAATACATCATTACAGGTTGGTGTTGAAGTAAGACAGTCAGTATTTGCATTTGCGTCTGCTGGTGCAATAGGAAACTTAGTATTCGTAAGATTTAGATTTAAATATGTCGGTCTTACTGCTGGTGATCCGGATTCTTTAACTAACGTTTACTTTGGCGTTTGGGCAGATCCTGATGTTGGTGATCATACTGATGACCTGGTTGGAGTTGATGTCCCTCGTAATGCAGGCTACACATATAATAAACAGAACGACGGAGTTTATGGTCCGCAGGTCCCTTGTTTTATGATTGACTTCTTCTCAGGTCCTAGAGTACCGGGAGCTGCAACAGATACAGCAACTTCTGTTAGAGGACAGTTTAAGGGAATTCAGTATTTCCCGGGGTATAGAAACCTCCCAATTTCTTCATTTGTTGAATATATAAATGGAGATGCAAACCTTAATGATCCTGGCACAAAAGAAGAGGCTAGATTTTATATGGAAGGAAGAACAAGACAGGGTGATATACCCGATCCTTGTACCTGGCCATATGGTAATGCAAATAATTTTTCTGGGTGTGATACAACAGATGCAAGATTCTGGTTCTCTGGCGATCCAGTAACCGAAACTGGCTGGCTTTGTGCAAATGAAGTTGATCAGCGTCAGATGACAAATACAGGTCCTTTTACTTTATATAGAGATAATGAAGCAAATAGGCAAGCAGGAAACTTAATTGAGAATGAAATTGTAGTTGCATACGTAGTTGGTAGAGGTTCGAATCCGCTTGATGGAATTACAAAAGCGCGAGCAATTGATGATGGTGCACAATACATTTAGCAGCGTAACTCCTACCTGGAATATGCAATTTGAAGGTTACCAAGTATGGGCATTTAAAACTAATATTGCTGAAGATATTGTTTCTGGAGAAGTCAATTCAGTTTTATTAGCTACTTACGACAAAGCAAATTTTATAGATGATATCTATAAAGAAAATTCAAACACAGGTGGTATAGAAGGTCCGATTTATAAACGATCTTCGGATAGTAATCAATTAGATTCGGCTATCTATGCTGATCCTGCTACGGGTAGAATAAGGGTAAGAATATCTGAGGATCCCTTTGCAACTGGACAGAAAATAGTTAAAGGCAGACCATATTATTTTGCCGTAACTAGTTATGCAATTAATTGGCTTGCCCTCGTTTATAAGCCCGGTCCGGGTCAGCCTGTAGGTACTCCGGGCGATTATTACTTAAACTCGTTTGCTTTTGCTCAGGAAGCAGAAAATATAAGATCGATTAATACAATTATTGTAGGAGAAAATGAGCTTAATCCTCCAGTTCCAGTTCAACCATCTAATAAAATTAGTGGTGCTTCCCTTGGTAATGTAGGCTTTGATGTTATAAAGAATGAAGAGCTAACGGGTGATACTTATGAAGTAACTTTCTTCAAAGACTCTTCATCGGTTAAATATTCAATGTTCTGGGGTTTAAAAAACCTTTCAACTAACAGTGTTTTAGTGCCTGAGTCAAACTCTTATACTTATGGTTCCCAGGCTGTAAATCAGAAAATAACGGATGGATTTATTACTAAAGTTGAAAGAGCAGACGCTAAAATTGATCTGCCGACATATGAACCTCCTGGAGATCTCTGGTACAATTTTAACGGCAGCCGTGTTGACTCAATTTTCGCCAGAGGAATCTGGTATATGGGTAAAGACCTGGTTACAGAAACACCTGATACGCTAATATATCCGTTTGATCAAAGTAATAATCCTGATCCACGTAGTAGTTACATCACTACCGATAAAATGAGAAGAGTTGAAATACGGTTTGGTGAAGAAGGATTCGGTAAAGCTTATAGATATATCAATGGTTATAAGAAATATGGGACCATTGGTTTTCCTGCAAATAGAACATTCCCTTATGCCGAAGCTATAACGGGAGCCGATACTACATCGAATCCTAATGATGGTGATACTATTGGTGAATGGGATGAAGCAAATAACAGAGCAAAAGGCTATGTTGATGTTCCATTCCAGGTTTGGGTTGTCGATGATCGATATGATGAGGAGTATCAACTGGCCGTTGGTTTTATTGAGGCCAAAAATGGTAGTGCATTTTTCCCTGAAGGAAATCCTGATGGAAAATGGGATCCAGGAACCGATGCAAGATTTAATGGTGAGTATCTGATAATATTTGACAGTCCTTATGATCCTGAAGGAAATCAGATTGAATTAACCGGTGGCGAATTCCAAACCACTAGCGGTACTGAAACGATTTGGGCAGACTATGGACGTTATTTTACCGCACCTCTACCTAATATACCTGATGATGCACAGGGTATTACTCAGGAGCAGAAAGATATATTTGCTTCTCCATATTTAAGCACAATGTATCTTTTTGGATTAGTAAGAGTAGATTCAACTTCCTGGTTTACACCTGGTGATGTATTAACGATTCCACTTTCGGAATACCCATATACATCTGAAGATGTTTATCAGTTTAGTACTCTTAGCGGTACAACACTGAGTGAGGAAGACGCGCAAGCTCGTTGGGCAAAAGTAAATGTGTTCCCGAATCCATTATACGGTTATAATAATCTGACTAATTATTATACAAATACACCTGACGAACCATTTGTTACGTTTACAAACTTACCTGAAGAAGTTACGATAAAGATCTATTCTTTATCAGGAACACTTTTAAGAACTCTTGGAATTGGAGACAAGGATTCACCAACATCTCCGTATCTGCGTTGGAACTTGCAAAATGAATCCGGTTTAAGAGTTGCTTCAGGTATGTATATGGCTATAGTGTCTTCACCAAGGTATGGTGATAAAGTTCTGAAGTTTGCAATAATAATGCCTCAGAAACAAATTCAAAGATTCTAGTGAAATTAAGATTGGCAGGTATATAATTGTTTACCTGCCAGCTATTTTAATAAAAATAGTGGAGTTTATAAAATGAAAAAATTAATACTAATAGTTATTCTGCTTGCAACTTCAATTTATGCAGGTGACGTTGCAAGAAAAGGCACAACAGGCGCCGAACAGCTTCTCGTTCCTGTTGGTGCCCGGGGAATTGCTACTGGAGGTGCATTCCTG
>JARRKF010000259.1:0-4373 GCA_037388405.1 Ignavibacteriaceae bacterium
TCCACATTACCATCAGGAAAAAACATACAAACGCTGGTATAATGAACCGAATCATGACCCATATGATTTAAAATATGTACCAAGATTTATAATGGCGCTTAAACTTGAAGACGGAGCTCAACTTAGTGATACAGCTTCCATCTGCAGATTATCTGTTGTTGAAAGGTATCGCTGGTTCGTAGATGGAAACTCTTTTAGTGATGATAGTGATATGGTATTAAAATCAGTTATTCTCAAAGCATCTGATTTTCAAACCTATGGTACATTTAAGTCATTTTATATACATCAAAATCCTGATTCAGCTTGGTATGATTACCCCCCGGAATTCAGAGATCCTCCGGATGGGAGTGGTAAGAGAGATTTTTCACAATTCACGGGAGTATTATTCTTTGATAAATGGGGTAATGAGGGTGTTCAGTTCCGTGTTGATTGGTTAGGGGATAATACTAAATGTAATCTTTATATAGATTACGTAGAAGTTTATGATAATAAAGGCGGGCAGGATTTTAAGGACAGTTTAGGACTTGCTCTTGTAGCTAATAGAATACAAACATACGCACAAGGCTTTCCACAATCAGAATGGTCAAATATGAAATACTGGGGTGGTTGCGATGAGCCGTCTTCGTTAGACGATTATATTCCACTAAAAACTGTGGATTCAGCACTTGAATCTATCGGAGCTCCCAGATTGATAACAACTTTCTATCCGTTTTGGCAAGTAAAGGTAAACGAAGATACTCAACTTGTTAGATATTACAATACGGTTCAACCCGCAAAATTAATTATAGATTTTTTCCCTTGCATATCCATAAGAGATCCGGCAGGGTATGATGACTGGGAAACGACAAGGAAAATGTTACAAATATGCAGTACTTTACAGCCTGGCTTTTGGTATCAGGCACAGGCAGCAGGAATATTTAAAGATGGAGTTTGGAAAGGTCCACGTAGACCAGATTCGACAGAATTTAAAGCACAAAATATGTTAGCTCTTGCTCACGGCGTGAAGGGATTAATATACTGGCATTTTAGATCTTGGGGACTTACCCGGGGTTTATTAGAACCAGATAGTTCAATAACCACCTCATTATATGACACAATTAAATATAATATTGCACCCCGCTTAAAGGGTAAGCTTGGTAAAACACTTTTGGGTTTAGATTATTCAGGCAATTATATAAACCAATTTTGTGATGGCTGCCCACCTCACGATAGTCCTGTTTATGATTATCTTACACTTGATTGTGCAGCAGCTCACTACTATTGACTGATATTGAAGGTGGTGCTGGACGGATTGACACAACACTACAATTAAATCAAACCATCAGTCGCTTTGAATCAATGCCGCCAGGAGAAGGAAGATTATATCGAGTTTCACCAGTTGTATTACACGGTGGTAGATTATTATATGATGAAAATGCTTATGGAGGACAAGAACTAACTGATGATATGATAATAGAGAATGGTGCAACATTAACCATTTTCGATGAATATGTTGCTAAAGCAAATATAATAGTTAAAAACGGTAGTATTGTTAATGGTGAAAATGGTAAAATTCAATTTGCACCAACTAAAAGGCTTATAGTAGAGGGACAATGTTCAATCTCTGGATCTGCAGGTAATAAGTTAAATCTTGAATTTGAAGAGACCACAGAAGAAAATCAATCAGGCATAGTGATACAGGAAGGTGGTTCTCTGACCATAGCAAACTGCCAGGTAGATGATGCAACAATTGGAATAAATTCACTACTTAATGCTGATTATTTA
This sequence comes from Ignavibacteriaceae bacterium, assembly GCA_037388405.1. Classification (GTDB taxonomy): domain Bacteria; phylum Bacteroidota; class Ignavibacteria; order Ignavibacteriales; family Ignavibacteriaceae; genus IGN2. The sequence goes on from JARRKF010000259.1 coordinate 1,765, forward strand.
AATGCTCAATACATAGATTTTATAAATTGCAGAGATTATACCATAAACATTGCTGGTCGCAGTTCAGGCGAAAATCCAACACCTCCCTCGCAAATTAAATACTGCACAATTACAGGTTCAGATTATGGTATCTCAATATTAAATCTGTCTGAAATTAACATTCAAGAAAATACAATTACAAATACAAATTGGGGCATTTTCCTTTCATCTGCTACAAATGTTTCCGTAATTGATAATCAGATAAATACAAATACAGATGGTGTATCTGGAATCTATGTGAATAGTTCAAGTGGTGCAATAAGAGGAAATAGTATTTCTGGACACGAAGTTGGAATATACCTCGCTAATTCGTCACCGGATGTTGGAGGTAATGATATAACAGATTGTCTCTATCACGGGATGTATATTGGTGACGGCTCTATACCCAATATGCAGGGTCGATTGGTATTAAATGGAGGAAACCACGCCTAGTATGCGACATCAGGTTATAACCATATCTATGATAACGGTGGTTATGAAGGTCCTGGAGAAGATAATGATGGATCGGAAATTTACTTTAATGGCAGACAGGCAAATGCAATTATGGAGAAAGGATGTAATATGATTATTGATGACAGAGAACCATCACCACCGTTGATTAATACAGAATTGTTGATGAACTGCCCATTTGGTCAGGAAATAGAAGTAAGTGCATTGCATAATTACTGGGGAGACACTGAAGTCACTGAGGACAGATTTGGAAATCTTTTGGTTGATTTTGGAGACGCTCTTGCAGAACCCTGCCCATTACCGGATGGTAGCGGAGACGAAGAAGAACTGATAGTAAAATCCTCATCCGGAGAAATTATAGACACTGTTTACTCAATCGGTGAAGAAGTAACAAATATAACTGCAACAGAGTTAGCCTATTCAGAAGCAGAAGAAAAATTTCTCAGTGGTGATATGACAAGTGCTATGCAATTATATGATGGTATTATAGCAAGCGGTGTAGAAGTGGAAGAAAAATATCTAGCCTATGAAAGAAAATATGAGATTGGAAGAATAACCGGCCAACCTCCGGAATACTTCAATCAGCTTGAGTCCACATTTGCATCATTAGCTTCAAGTGCACAGGATTCGATTAGTCAGAAAATCTTAGAACAGTATTCAATACTTAGTAAAGTCGGGGAACAAGAGTATGAAGAATCCATTGGGGAGTTCGATGCTATCATTCAACAGAATCCAAACACTGAGGAAGCTTTTTATGCCGAAATAGATGCAATCACCACAGCGATATTGATTGAAGAAGCTGATTCATCTCTTCACAAAGGGAGGCTTGGTAAATACCTGATTAAACCCGGTGAAAATTATCTCAGCAAATTAGATGCAGTTTTAAGAAAGCACTTTGGAAATGGAGATAAAGAATCAGAGAAAGAAACTCTTCCAACTGAATATACTCTATATCAAAACTACCCCAATCCATTTAACCCGCTTACTACTATAAAATATGATCTTCCAAATGCGGGAGATGTTTCATTAATTATTTATGATATACTTGGAAGAAAAGTAAAAGAGTTAGTAAACACAAAGCAGCAAGCGGCGGGAAGATATGTGATTCAGTTTAATGCTTCCAGTCTTGCAAGTGGTGTTTATATCTATCATCTAATAGCTGAGAAATATATAAGCTCTAAGAAGATGATTCTTCTTAAATAAGTGTAAATTTTTGTTCATTAAAGACGAGCTTAATCTTGGTCTTTTTATTTGTCTGGACTCAAATTAAATCATTAGCAATAATTTCATTAGTAGTTGTACTAACGTTTTTTACTACTTATTGACTTATAAATAAAATATACATACATTTTGAAAAAATTGATCTCATTTAAATCGAGGGGTAAAATGAAACTAAAATATTCCTGCCTCGCTCTTGCTTCAGCAAGGCGAGTTCTTATCTCTCATCTACTGGCTTCACTGCTAATTCTTTTATTGAAAAATGTCCGACTGAATCAGATAATTTTACAACAACAATCAACTCTTTGTTAGATGGAGTTACTATGAGAACTATTTACTTATTTATTCTAATGATTTTATCTGCATTTACTCTAAATGCCCAATGGGCCACCGACCCAAACAATAATTTAATTGTTGGTTATGGCTTAGACCCTCACATTTGCAGCGATAGTACCGGCGGATGTTATATTACTTATGATTACAATAGTACCTCTTACCCACGCTGGCTTGCACTTGAAAGATTGAACAAATACGGTTACAAGCCTTGGGGAACATTGAAGCAAATACTTGGTGAACTACCTGAACAATCACACGCACAAATTATCGAAGACGGAGAAGGTGGAGTAATAGTAAGTTTTGAAGATTATGAACTAAATTGGCCTAGCTATACTTCAAGAATTAGGGTGCAAAATGTTGACAGCAATGGTAACTTTTTATGGGGAACAACAGGAGTAAAGGTAACATTGGATGAAATGAATCAAGGTTCCCAAAAAATAGTAAATGATGGTGAAGGTGGGGCTGTTGTCGTTTGGGTAAATACATTTGCAGAATATAAAGTGAACAGGATAAGCAGTGATGGACAAAGAATCTGGGGAGATAGTGGAATTGTTGCAGGAATAAAT
>JARRKF010000260.1:0-4991 GCA_037388405.1 Ignavibacteriaceae bacterium
TATTTATGTTAGTGTGCCTGATGATTACGTAGATTCTGACATAAGTTATTCTGTGTTATATGTGTTAGATGGTGATGTGGCCTATGGAATGGCAGCAAGTATCGCACGTTATTTGCAAATTGGTGGAAATATACCTGAACTGATTGTGGTTGGAATAGGTTATGGCACAGTTGATAAATCAGGAGGTAATGAAAGAAGAAGAGATTACAGGCCAGTAGAAAGTGGCGGCGCAGAAAATTTTCTTTCGTTCCTTAACAACGAACTTTTCCCTTACATTGATTCAACCTACAGGACTATTCCCGGCGAAAGAACGATTGAAGGATATTCGATTGGTGGATTGTTTGCTTTGTATGCTCTGTTTACAGAACCGGAATCGTTTAACAGATACATTGTGGGAAGTCCATACTTACTTTGGGATAATTCATCAATTTTTAATTACGAAGAAAACTCGCCCGAAAAGATTGGTGACAGGGAGATAAATATTTTTATATCTGTGGGAAGTGAAGAATCAGAAGGAAAGTATTACAATCCAATTGACTCTCTTGTAAAGAAAATTCAGGAAAGAAATTATCCTAATGTTGTACTTGATACTAAAGTATTTGATGGCTCAACTCATTTAACCGGTCCACCTGAAGTATTAACCTATGGACTGCTCTATGTGTTTACTGAATAATTGAAATAACGTTACAATACTAAGAATAGTCATTCCAGGCGATCCCGACTAAGTCGGGAGAGTCCAGAATCTTTTGATTGATCATTAAAACTTCTGGCATCTCGCTTCTTTTAATGATGTTCTCCGTACACTTTCTCACCAGCCGTTATTCTTAGATTTAAATAATTTTCTTTCGGAGGCATCGGACAGGTTGCGTACTTTGTAAGAACGCAAGGCGGATTATAAGCTTTGTTGAAATCTATGATCGTCTTACCAGCTGAGTCGGGCTTATCAATATATAAAAATCTGCCGCCGCCATAAGTTTCCTTTCCGCTGGTTTCATCAGCAAAAATTAGCCATAGCTTATCGCCGGCATCAATTGTTTCTAATGAGTAGGTATGATTATCTTTTTTGAAAACAACCGAACCTGGCGAAGGTTCTTTATCAATCTGACCGAGGATATTCGGGATAGCCATTATTTTGGGCGGGTCGTTCTTTTTGTATTCTGCACTAATTCGCCAGTCTTCATTAACAGGGAAACGTTCTATTCCTTTAAAGCTTTTTACATAAGGTGATTCAAGGTCGCGGAAACGAATTCCGTAAAGTGTATCTCTTATTATCAAATTCCATTTAATCGATCCATACTGAAATACTGTCATATCTTTACTTTCATCACCGATCATTACCATTTCTTTTACAGGTTTATCTTTGTATAAAATATTAACGCCGTCATTCACTTTCATTGTTACTGTAGAATCCTGAAATACAAACACACCCATATGAGCTGGTACTTTTTCTGAACCGATCATAACATCGTTATCCTTAGCTGAGCCAAATTTGTTTTCTCCGGGTCTTAACCATGTTCTTCCGACAAGATTTAACCAACCGTCATCTGCTTTCAATCTCTCTAATCTATGCTGATCCCATTCTTTAATTTCTTGTAGATATTCAGGCGAGCCCTTTGTTTCAAGGTTATCACTTTTACAGGAATAAAATATTATTATTGATAAAAGCGCAATAGCTAAAAGCATAATTTTTTTCATTTAAAATCTCCGGATAAAATTGAATGGGGTAAAACTACTTTATCATTGTGCAAACTTCAAATGAAAAAATGTTCTTCTTACCTTAACACGTTGATTAAACAATCCTGTAAATTATTTCAGATAAACCATCTTTCTGGCTTGAACAAAGTCGCCAGCTTTTAGTTGATAAAAACTTCGTTAAGTAATCTGGCAATTTCGTTTCCCAGAATGTCGTAAACTGATAGTCGTACGGACACGCGATCGCGTGTCCCCACATTAGGAACGGTAAATTTAATTTTTGTTGAAGGATTGAACGGATTTGGAAAATTTTGTAGCAGTAAAAAACCTTGTGGAATCGGTTCAAAGCTCTGTTCCTTTACAGAACTGATAATAAACTCGCCAAGTTCTTTTAAGTATGGTCCTCCGTAAGCTCCGATATCATTAATTATTGTTCCTTTAGCAGGCCATTTAGCCATTCCCGGATTATCTTCAGGATCATTGAAGACCGGATCGGGATTCCCTCCATCAATACATTCTGATGAATCAGATAAATAAAACCCGGTTGCTTCAAAGTTAGGATTTACATCAATGTTGCCAGTTCCTGTCCAGCCACCCTCAACCAGGCTGTATGTCAAATCTATAGATCCACCGGTAAGTAATGCGATTTGGGTTCCTGTTGTTTGAGTGTTTCCCCAGATGATATTATTCTTCGCTTGAAGTGAAGTTCCCCAGATTAAAACTCCTCCACCTTTTCCTGCAGCACCGCTTCCTCCTCCTTCAGATGAGTTTCCAACGATACTATTGTTCTCAATTATTTTTGGAACGCTGCCAAAGTTACTGTAAGACCAAATCCCAGCGCCCCCAAAAGTTGGCACACCTGAAACTGCCTGAAAAACTCTATTGTTGTAAATTACATTGTTTCGAATAACGGCACCGGTATAGTTTAATACAATTCCCCCACCATACATTCCTGAGTTCGACATAATAACATTATTAATTATATGAGGATTTCCATCTCCGACTCTTATTCCTCCTCCTCCGGCACTTGTAATTCCAGTTCCCGTTCGTATAGCTTCATTATTAATAATTAAATTATTTTTAATTGTTGGAGACGATAAAGTAATAAGTATACCGCCGCCTTCCACGTAAGTTCCTGCACCGTGTTCATCTGGCCATTTAGTTCCGGATCCCCGGGTTAGAGTAAATCCTTGTAATATTGCTGAACTATCTTCTCCTGAAATAAACAACACGCAGCTTGCAGTATCTGGATAAACAGGCTGACTTCCATTTATTATTGTATTAGCAATGTAGCTTACATCTTCATTAAAGATGTAAAAGCTTGTGACAAGAATATTTTTCCCCCGAAAATTTATATTTTCATAGTAAGTTCCCGAAGCAACAAGAACAGTATCACCGTTGTTAGATGCATTTATTGCTTCCTGTATTGTTGAATAATCTTCAGGAACGCTGATTGTAGTTGCATTAATGGAAGCTAGGATCCCCACAATCAAAATGACAAAATTTGTAAAAAACACGTTTCGCATAAATTCTCCTTTTTTGATTGCAAACTTAAAATGTGGAATGTGCTAAATCGTCCTGATACCTGAATCAGGACTTTATTTAAAATTTTTAGTTTACGAGTGGTTGTTTTCGAAATTCAGTCGGTGTAAATCCGGTATGTTTTTTAAATGCAGAATTGAATGCTGATTTAGAATTGAACCCCGATTCGTAAAGAACTTCCAAAACAGTCTTTTTTGAATCGGTTTTGCTGGCAAGTTGTTTCTTTGCTTCCTCGATTCTGAATGAATTTATAAAATCATAGAAATTCTTACCAAGCGACTCATTTATCACCTGTGACAAATATTTGACTGAAACGTTAAGCTCTTTTGCCACTTCGGTTATTTTGAGTTCAGGATTAAGATAAGGTTTTTGATGTTTGAAATAATCTCTGAGTTTTTGAAGGTATTCGGATTTTTCTTCATCAGTCAGTTTTGATAATTCATACTTAGGATGTTTTTCTGTTTCAGTTATTCCGGCGAATATTTCGGGATGTTGCAGTGCTTTGTAAAAAATCAGTATCGCAAAAATGAAATTTATCATCAGAGATAGAAATACGAGGTAAACACTTTCCGAATGACCAGTTACTCTCAGGTTTGTCAAAATAAAATTTGCAAGGTCCACCATCCACATTACAAAGAAAGCCCCTGCTACATACAACATCCAGGTAAGATTAAGTTTATCAATTGAAGAGAAATAATTTTTAATAGTTTTTCGGTAATTAAATATTAGTATGAAACAGGCGATCATATATGGAGTGGTCTGAATATAAAGTGCAACGTAGAGGTATAAAAACGGAATCTTGATTTTAAACAGCGAATCAATAAAAAATATTATAAAAACAATGAAATGAAGTGAGTTGGAAACCTTAAATGAAAAATCTTTTTCAGTTATTGATTTTGTATAAAGATATATTAGCGGACCAAACAGAAAACCAAATGAAGTGCCGATTCCATTAAACCAGTCAAGATTAAGTCCGGTCACTTCAATAATAGCAGCAAGAGAAAAATCAATTATGTACAAAGCATTGGCAAACAGAAATGCTGAAAGAATTTTATGACTGGCTGTATTCCCTTTTTTATAGTTGAATGCAAACGCAGAAAAAATTAATAAAAGAATGGCAGTTAATACTGCTAGAGAATTAATAATTGTGAAATTCATTATTTAGCTTATTAAAATTCTATTAAACTCGGGCAAAATTATTTAATACAAATTTTTCAAGCAACACATACTTCTAGTTGGGATCAAATCCTCTATTTACTCCTTTGTTAAGAGCATAGTCAATTACCTCTTTATATTCTGAGGATGTAATTCGTCGGTTAAGTTCAGGATATTTGCTCGCGTGATACGCCGGTCGATACTGATCCATTATATTCAAATAAGTATCAGTTGATATTTCATCCGCAATAAAATCAATCACCGCCTTTGAGCCAGCAATATCATTCGGTAGAACTAAATGACGAACTAACAAACCTCTTTGTGCAATTCCTCTTTTACTTATCTTAAGATCACCAACCTGACGGTGCATTTCTTTAACAGCAAGCTTGACAATTTCCCAGTAATTCTGAATTCCGGAATATTTTCGGGCAATTTCATCAATAGAGTATTTGATGTCGGGCATATAAATATCAACTATATCTTCAAGCAGATTTAATGTTTCAACTGATTCATATCCTCCGCAGTTATATACAATTGGTAATTCAAATCCTTTTTCTACTGCCAAAACTAATGCATCAACAATTTGTGGAGAGAAATGAGTT
>JARRKF010000261.1:0-3354 GCA_037388405.1 Ignavibacteriaceae bacterium
CAAGAGCTTTTCCAAGACTATTTCTTGCAGCATTCGTTGTTCGCACATTGGCTTTAGTTGCAACCCTCATACCTATAAAGCCGGCTAACGCTGAACAAAGAGAACCAATAATAAATGAGACGGCAACTAATGGAGAAGAATATTGCGGGTCAGCGGAAACTGCAAGTAATATTGCAACACAAATTACAAAAACTGATAAAATTTTATATTCTGATTTTAGAAAAGCCATTGCACCTTCTGAAATATGACTAGCTATCATCTTCATTTTGTCTGTACCTGGATCTTTATGGTTGATCCAGGCAGACTTGAAAAATGTAAACAGCAAAGCCAGCACTCCAAAAAGGGGAACTATGTAAAAAAATGTCGGCATAATTTTCTCCCGGGGTTAAGGTGTATTAGTTTAGTTGTTTTGATTTTCGGATTTTATTAACAAACTGTTTGTCTCAAGCATTTTTTTATTACCACCGGTAATAAAGCTTTCGACTAGTAATATGCAATAATCAAAAGATTTTTGATAATTTTTTAATTCAGATTCTGAAAATTCTGAAAGAACATAATTTGCTAAATTTTCAGTATCAGAACTTTTCCCAATGCCAATTCTAATTCTGGGGAATTTATCAGTTAAGAGGTGATAAATGATTGAACTTAAACCATTATGCCCTCCGTCCCCTCCTGATAAACGAACTCTTATAACATACTGATCAAGATTTGAATCATCACAAACGACTAGAAAATTTTCAGGTTCAACGCTAAACTTTTCACAAACTTCTTTGGCTGCAATGCCGCTATTGTTAACAAAAGTTACAGGCTTTACTAGTGAAAAGTCATGGTTATCTAATTTACCTGATGCTTCTAAATACTCACCTGCCGTAGCATTGAATTTAGATGATGTCTTACTCGCAAAATAATCTAACAATAAAAACCCGGCATTATGTCTGGTATATTCATACCTTTTGCCGGGATTTCCTATTCCAAAAACGACACGCAAAATGAGGAATTTACTCTTCTTCTTCTTTCTCTTCTGCTTTACCTTTTGATATTACTTCGGGTTCAGCTTGTTCTTCTTCGCCAACCAATTCTTCTGCAGGTGCTGCTTCTTCTTTAATCTTAGGATGAGTTACCTGTGCTATTAGCGTTTCATCTGGATCAATGAATTCAAGGTCTTCATACTTTAAATCACCAATATGAATTGAATCACCTATTTTTAAAGCTGCAACATCAATAACTATGTGCTCGGGAATGTTTCTTGGGAGACATTCAACTTCGAGCTTATGCATCACATGCTGAATAATTCCTCCCTCTTTCACACCTGCAGGGGTACCAACCAATTGCACCGGGACCTCTATTTGTATCTTCTCTCCCTTTGTTAATCCCAGAAGATCAAAATGTATTACTTTGTCTGTAACAGGGTCAAACTGAACATCTTTAATAATACAATCAAGTTCCTCTTGACCTTCTATTTCTAAACCAATAAGGTGCGTTTTGGAAGTGAATATCAGCGGGTTTATAGAAGTATCTGCAACATTTATATGTATTGGCTGATTATGTTTTGAATAAAAAACACCAGGAATTTTTCCTTCTTTCCTCATTTTTCTGAGCGATGATTTTCCAAATTCCTTACGCTCTGATGCTTTTAACTTTGTTTTTTCCATTTTATCTCCAGATCTTTTTAACCTTTATCAATATTAAATAATGAACTTATGGATTCGTTGTTATAGGTTCTCCGAATCGCTTCTGCAAATAATTCTGCAGATGAAATTACCTTAATCTTTTCTTCCTTTTCAATACCTTCAACGTTTATTGTATCTGTAATATACAACTTATCAATTTGTGAATTTCGTATTCTTTCCAGTGCACTACCAGATAAAACAGAATGAGTAATTGCACCGTAAATATTTAATGCACCTCTCTCCTTCAAAGCTTCAATTGCACCTACAAAAGTTCCTGCAGTATCAATCAAATCATCCACAATTAAAATATCTTTTCCATCAACTTCGCCGATTATATTAACAACCTCTGCTAGATTTTGTTTTGGTCTTCGTTTATCAATTACGACCAAGTTACAATGGAACATTTTAGCATAAGCTCTGGCTATTTTAATTCCACCAACATCAGGTGAAACTACGACAATATTGTTTTTATGAAATTCAACTACATCTCTAAATACTGAAGAACCATAGAGATGGTCGAAAGGAATATCAAAATATCCCTGAATTTGTGCAGCGTGCAAATCCATAGTAATTATCCGATCCGCGCCAGCAACTGTCAATAAATTTGCCACCAGCTTTGCAGTAATCGAAACTCTGGGCTGATCTTTTCTATCCTGCCTTGCGTAACCAAAATATGGAATTACTGCGGTAATGGTTTGTGCAGATGCGCGTTTTGCAGCATCAATCATTATTAGTAATTCCATCCAATTTTCTGCAGGTGGATTGGTAGACTGAACAAGAAAAACATCTAATCCACGAATATTTTCTCTGTACTTAACCCAAATTTCACCATCACTAAACCTTTTTAGTTCAATCGAGCCTAAGGGTTTTCCTATTTTTTCAGCAATTTTACTCGCAAGAGGAACGTTGGATCCTCCGGCAAATACCATATAATCATTTGTGGCCATTTAATTAGGAATCATTAAAAAAATAGACGACAAATATATGTAATGACCTAAGTTAAGTCAACAAAATAGTATGATGTAAATTCAAGGATTTGAGTATTTCAAGAACCTAATTTTTTCTTTTTTTCAATAAAAAGAATAAAACCAGCAGTAAAACCGCACCGGAGAGGATGTATATCCAGGTTGGCGTTTCTTTAAGTTTATAAGGTTGAAATGTAACAGAGATCGTTTTACCACCACCAATTTCAGACAATTTATAGTGCCAAGTAAGTGTGTTGCCGGATACCTGCTGTGCATTGCTGCTAAGTATTTCACCAGAGATTATATATTTATATGTTACATTCAATGTGCTTGCATCTATTCCAAAACCTGTAGCAATGGGTGGAATGAACTGACTAAAATCTACTTTACCGCCAGACATTTCTTTAAATGAAAATCTGGACTCAGAAAAAACTTTTGTAAAATTTAATGAGTCAATATCAGTAAAAGAAAAAATAATCAGAGCATGCGTTGTTGAATCAGTAGAGTCTCTGTACACAGATACATCTTCAATTTTGGTATATCTTGAACTAAATTCTGATCGAATTGAATCGGGGTTAAAGATGCCAATATTTTCAGCAACTTTTTCACTCTCACTATTAACAAACTTCATCCAGTAATCTATATGCATCTCACCTGAGCCATCAGGGTAAAGTCTTACTTCCGTTTTTGTTCAATGGTTGTTTGAACTATTATCAGGA